>CAYVMK010000153.1:0-5664 GCA_964452445.1 uncultured Desulfonema sp.
GGATGACGAGGATAATTCTTCCTGCCCAGTTTTTCTTTTTTTCAGGCGGTCTTTTTATGGCTGTTCAGTTTGCAAAGGAGAGATTCTTTGTTCCGGCGCTGGCTCCCCTTTTATATAACGTAGGGATTATCGCAGGTGGCATGCTTCTCGGCCCCTGCATAGGCATGGAAGCTTTTTCATGGGGAGTTTTAGGAGGCGCTTTTATCGGAAATTTTGTCCTGCAATACCTCGGCGCAAAGAAAGCCGGAATGAAATACAGGCTTTCTTTTGATTTCAGACATCCGGATTTCAAGAAGTATGTATTTTTGACATTGCCGCTCATGTTCGGGCTTACAATGACATTTTCAACTGAGTTTTTTTTGAAATTCTTCGGCAGCTTCATGCCCGGGGGAAGCATTGCAGCGCTTAATTATGGCCTCAGGATAATGTTTATCATGGTCGGTTTGTTCGGCCAGGCTGTTGGAACGGCCACATATCCCTTCATGGCGCGCCTTGCGGTTGAAAACAGACTGGAAGAGATGAACCGCCTGCTCAACGACACTTTGCGCGGGCTTTCTGCGGTTGTGCCTTTTTCAGCGCTTGCAATGGTGCTAAGATATGAGATTGTTCGGATCATATTTCAAAGAGGAAGGTTTGATGCCGCCGCAACGGAACTGACTTCCGGCATTCTTGTCTTTCTTCTTGCAGGCACTTTTGCATTTGCGGCCCAGACGGTTGTTGTCAGGGGGTTTTATGCGGTGCAGAACACCCTCTTTCCTGCGGTTTTCGGAACCATGGCGGTACTTGTCAGCATACCTCTTTACTATTACGGTATGGAGGTTATGGGGGTAAACGGCATAGCCCTTGCGCTCTCTCTTTCCGCATTTATCCAGGTTATCATTCTGTACGCTCTGTGGAACAAACGAAGCAGGAACGTTTACAGCAGGGAAGTATATCTGTTCTTCGTGAAAATATGTCTCCTCAGCGCAGTAATGGGAGTTTTGCTCGAGTGGTTCAAGGGAAAGTTTTTAGATGGTTTTGATGTTACTGCCTTTTCAGGCAGCGTTTTAATGGCCGCGTTTCTTTCCGCCTTGTTTGCGGCCGTATTTATCTCTGCAGGCTATATCTTCAGGATAAAAGAGATAACGGATATGGCCGACAGGCTTGCGGGCAGGCTGAAAAAAATAACTCTGTTTTAATTCCGGGAGAGCGGCTGCATTATTTTGATCGGAAGCTCGATTATTCTTTGCAGCATTTTCAGCAATCCTGAACCTACCGCCGTCGGTGAAAGAGGTATAACGTCAGGATCTTCCAGCTTTCCTGTGACTCTGAACGGAATGGATATTATGTTGCCGTCCAGGATCCGGTTGACGAGAGGAATATATTTAATAATGAGATCGACGGTTTTAAACGGGGAGATAAGAACAACAAGGTCGACGTTCTCTTTATTAAGATCGATATTGCCGGTGCAGACTATTGCCATCGAAGCGCCGTCGATAACAAATCCGGTAATGACAAAATTACCTTTTTCCAGTTTTCCGGATGCGGTTATTGAGTTATAGGCAAAGCCTTCGCCGACAAGATCGGGTATTTTGCCTCTGAAAATTTCGGTCAGATTCAGAAGGGCAAATATTTTCGACAAAAACCCGATTTGATATATCCTTCCTTCCTTTGCTTTAAAATCGAGTGTTCCGTTAAGCAGTCCTGTGATTTCGGCTCCTTTCCCCTTTGTAAATATTTCGCCGTCCAAACTGAAATAACCTGTTGCCACCTGTCGCTTGTTAAAAAAGCAGTTTATGGAAGAATCGAGTTTTTCATCACGGGCAAAGGGGAATATCCTGAAGTCGAATTTATTCCGGGATGTTTCAATGATTCCGGTAAGCGAAACCCCGCAAAGCGCCGCGTCAACCAAAGCAATGGAAATATTTTCCGCGCCGAGAGTTATATCTGCATGAACAGGGCTCAATGTCAGATCCCCGTATTTTAAATATTTTACTTTTGCCTTTATTATTCCTGAAAGAAAGGAATCCGTGGAACTCTTTTTAGCCTCGCCCGTTTGAAATAGTTTATTATCTGCAAACTCTTTTATGCTTGACCATTCCAGAAAATCGGCCGTAGCATTCAAATCAAGCTGTAATTTCTCCTTTGATAAAACAACGTTTCCGTTAAAGGCTATATAGTTCTTCCCGGATGCTATTCTGCATTCTTCTATTACGACCCTGCTTCCCTTGATTTTTTTCGGCGATTTTTTTTCGGAAGTTTTAAATGTCAGGCTTGTTATTGTAACAGGCTCCCTGAAAAGATCAGCATAATCTATGGCCAGATTTTCAATTTTACCGGAAGTATTGAAGCTCCATTCCTGCGGGGCAAAAAGAGGCCCGTTTAACTCAAGATTATTCAAGTTTACCGTACCCCTTGGGAATGAAATGTTTTTTAAGGCTGTTTTGGCGCTTTGAAAGGAGAGAATAAACGGATTGATATCTTTTGCGTGGATTCTCGATTTCTCAGATAAAATTTTAAAGGAATTATCTTTGTCATGCATGAATCCGGCCGACAGGTTCGAGATTGAAGATTTACCGCAGAGAGCGTTTGCAAGTTTGAAATAAATCATCGAATCGTCAAGGAAAAATTTTTCGCCCCTCACTGCAATCCGGGTCGGGAATCTTTCGTACATGGCCTGCAGGTTAAATCTGGAAACATCTGCCTTGACATGAGTTGAGCCTCCGCTGTTATTTATAGTTAATTTTCCGTCTGCCTGACCCTCGCATTTTTTGATTAAGAAAAGCTCATGCAAAAAAGTTTCATCTTCCACAACCTGCTCAAGAACGGAAGGCAGCCGTGAAAGATCGGCATGGATGTATGTGTCCAGATAGAAGAGGTTTCTGTTATCCGATAAGCCAAGTTTCAGCACACCCTGTTTTGCAGTGGAATTCCCGAGACGGCCTTCAAGGTTGTTTCCCTCAAGAATACCGAGTGAAACCGTCACATCCCCTTTGACGCTTTCAAGCTCAAGAGACGGCTCCGGGACTGTGATTTCACCGTCAAGAATATTACCTTTGATCGATATATTTTCAATATTCCCCAGCTCTGAAAGCGACTGCGCTTTGGCGGTTATGTTGATGAAAGGCGCCTTCCCGCCTTTTATGATATCGAATATATGTTTAGCAGCGCCTGAATTTCCTTCAAGGAAAAGGGCTGCTTTCCTAGTTGTATTTATATCGACATTTGTTCCGTCCAGATCAAATTTTACCAGGGAAAGGGATCTGCTAGTGAAAAAATTTCCGGCGAGACTTAGTTCCGGGTTAATCAGATCAAGCTCCTTTATGGTAATGATGGTTTTATCTTTATCGGCATTTATATTGCCGGAGAATGATCTTGCGTTGATAATTAAATTTTCAGCATTTCGCTGAAATGAAAGAAGGGGGATTTCCCCTTCGAATTTTGAAGAAAACTTTAAAAACCCTTCCTTATCGAAACTTGCTTTTATATTTACATGAGAATCATTGAGCTTTAAACCGGAACAGGGGAAATAATAATCAAAAAAAGGCCCGGGGTTTAACTTCAGCAATTCAATACGCCCTTCGCCGGCCGAACTATCTGTAAGAAATTGACCGTTGATCGATATCTTTTCACAGATATTCGATTTGCCGGTCAGTGCTATTTTAATACGGCCCGGCTTTAACCTTAAACGTAACGATATCCTATCAAATACGAAAGAACGGCTGTTCCCGGTATAAAGATCTATTTCTGCGCTTCTGATCTGAACGGCAAGATCTGTTTCTCTTACGAATCTGTGTTTGAAAAGAAGATTGAGTTTTTTTTCAATCTCCTGAAAAGTAATATCTTTAAATAATTCAATCTCTTCAGACATCTCTTCAGGCATGAATATTTTTATGCGGGGAGTGTCAAGATAAAGCTTGTTTACTGTAACCTCTCCTTTAAATAAGGGCAGGATTTCGGGGTATGCTCTTATTAAATTTATGGTTACGGCAAATTTCTCAGGGACCGACAGGCTTGTGTTGCGGATCTGCGCATGCAGGCGCGGAAAGAACACCAGATCGACATTCTGGAGTCTGATTTTAAATCCTGTTTTTTCAGATACGTAGCGGGCTATTCCGGCTTTAAGATATTCTTCGTTTATAAATATTGGAAGTAAAAGGTAAAGGGTCAATAAAAGGATTATTAATAATCCAGCGCAAAATGATGACCAGAATAAAATTCTTTTGATGAATTTCATGTGATCATAAATAGCACTAAACTCCGCCGGGTCAAGTCAAAACTGTCTTTATCAATCTTTGCCGGGCGGCTTGCCCATATTATTTATTTGTGTCAGAATGCGTATAATTAAGAAAAGCATGACTTTTTACGGGTTCGTCATAATATTGACGACCGGAAACGGATATAAAAATGGAGGAAGATGGGTTCGGAAATAAATGAGATAGCTCTTATCGCGTTGATAGCTTTCGCAATATTTCTTTCCATCTTATGGCTTATCGCCCCGGCCTTAGATCGGATGTTATGATTTGAGTACGGCATCAATTCGCATGTCTTTTTCTTCCCAGACCGAATTGATCCATTTCTGGAAAATCTCCCTGAATTCCGCATTGTTGACATAGTCCCCGATTATTTCTTTCTTAACCGGCATAGTTTCGACCATTACTTTTATTTCCCCGATTTTTCCACACAGGAAATCCCAGAAGCTCTTTGTCCCATCGGGATATACGATCGTCACATTCACTATCTTATGCAACTGCTCGCCCATTGCAGCAAGAACAAAAGCTACTCCTCCGGCCTTAGGATTAAGCAGGTTGGCATACCGGGATTTCTGTCTCCTGTGTTTTTCAGCGGTAAACCGGGTTCCTTCAACAAAATTCATTACGGATACAGGGATTGTCTTGAATTTTTCGCAAGCCTTTTTTGTAATCTCTATGTCTTTCCCTCTCAAGTGTGGATATTTATCAAGAAAAGCTCTAGAATATCTCTTCATGAAAGGAAAATCGAGCGCCCACCATGCAAGCCCTAAAAACGGCACCCATATCAGTTCTTTCTTTAAAAAAAACTTAAGAAAAGGAATTTTTCTGTGAAAAATTCTCTGCAGAACGAGGATATCAGTCCATGACTGGTGGTTGGATACGACCAGATACCATCCGTCAGGCATGAGATTTTCAAGCCCTTTAACCTCCCATCGTATATTGTTCATAAGTTTCTGGTTGATTGTATTGAAAAATATCCACTTGTCGGCAATCCAGTTAAGCAGCCTGTTATAATGTTTTTTCCAGAACGGCATAATCAGCTTTAAAAATGCGGCAATAAAAAGGAGCACTGTCCAGAAAATAGTATTGACTGCATAAATCAGCGCCGATAATGCGCCACGAAGATATGCGGGCAAAAAACCGAGCATAATGGTTTTCCTTTCCTCTCCTGTGTCAGGGAAGAGGGTTTTCCCGGACTTTTAATGAACCGAAACAGCGAGCACATTCCCCGCCGAAGGTCCAGCCAATCAGTATGGCGGGCAGACTTGCGGCGGGGTCAGCGAGCAAAATAAAAACAGACCTTATTCCCTGCGGTCGAAGATTTCCAGCTGCTTGCAGCGGGAAGCTTCAAATTGCCGGACATGAGCGTTCAAATTCCTTAAACAGATCTTCCGTCCTTTTTGAAACCTCGTTGAACTTGATTATTATCTCG
>CAYVMK010000154.1:0-5662 GCA_964452445.1 uncultured Desulfonema sp.
CGGATCTCTATCATATTCCAAGCCGGATTACCCATACATTTTAGCGAGGAGCCAAAATTTTCCCTGGGGCTGCTTACTACATCGGGAAGCCTTGGCCTTCTCTTTGCCCCGAGTCTTCCCGTTATCCTTTACGGTGTTGTGGCGCAGGTTGATGCAGCGGTAATTTTCAGGGCCGCTCTTGTTCCGGGCATACTTCTCATTCTTCTTCTTTCGGCATACGCGTTCTTTTATGAATATTTCATGACCGGCGATAAAAAGGATTTGCAATTAAAAAAGATTTCCCGGGATGATATATGGAAAACATTAAAGGAAGGAATCTGGGAGTGGCCGGTTCTCCTGGTCATTATAACCGGAATATACGGGGGTTTTACGACTATCGCCGAAGTTTCAGCGCTTGTTCTTGTCTATGTCGTTGCTGTTGAATGTTTTGTGCTGAGAGAGGTAGATTTTTCAAGGCGCCTGCCCGGCATTATTATAGAAAGCGTCATTGTCTCGGGTGCCATCATTATCATTCTCGGATTTGCCCTTGGCTTTACCGGGTACCTTGTCGACGAGGAGATTCCCGGACGCCTTCTCGGGTATCTTGTTAATTTGACGGAAAATAAATATTATTTTCTTGCCGGTTTGAATCTTTTTCTGCTTGCCGCCGGCTGCCTGATGGATATTTTTTCAGCTATTGTAATTATCGTTCCGGTCATAGTTCCGGTTGCAGTAAAATACGGTATTGATCCGGTTCACCTGTGCATCATTTTTCTTTTAAACCTTGAGATCGGCTATTCGACTCCGCCGGTCGGAATCAACCTGTTTATTGCCGGCCTGAAATTCGGAAAACCGGTAACACAGCTTTACAGGGCATCAGTGCCCTACCTTTTCATCATGCTGCTTCTGCTGGCCGCAATTACATACATTCCGTCTTTAAGCCTTTTCCTTATCCGATGATTCCGGAGTGATATTTTTCTCTTTATCGAAAATCCGTCTTATTGCTTCCGCAATGGCGGCTTTTGTCACCGGTTTCATTACGATCTCGCGGATCCCTACAGCCTTCGCCTTTGATTCCAGGGACATGTCGTTGAAACCGCTGTAAAGAATTACAGGAATATCTTTTCTGATTTTCATCATTTCATATCCAAGATCAACACCTGTCATTGCAGGCATTGTCATGTCGGTTATGACGAGATCGAAGTCTCCGGGGGCGGCGGAGAAGATCATAAGGGCTTCAGAGCTGTTTTTGATGGCCGTGACCTTGTATCCGAGACGCTCCAGAAGTTGCTTCATCATTATCAGGATCTGTTCCTCGTCATCAACAATGAGTATGTTTTCATTGCCGCGGGGAATAACGCCGCCTGTAATACTCGCAGTTTCCGGTTTGTCCGTATCGATTTTAGGAAGATAAACGGAAAATGTGGTTCCTTTCCCGATCCTGCTGTCGACGGTGATAAATCCTCCGTGAATCTGAACAATGCCGTGAACCAGCGACAATCCGAGGCCGGTTCCTTTGCCCGGATCTTTTGTGGTGAAATAAGGCTCAAAAATTTTATCCAGGATACTCTTCTCGATTCCGTGGCCGGTATCCCTTACCGTAAGTTTGACAAAATCGCCGACCTTCATATTCGGAGTATTTCGTATCGTTTCGGGTGTCAGGAATGCATTTGTCAGGGAAATATCAATCCGTCCGCCGGTTTTCTCCATGGCATGGTAGGCGTTGGTGCAAAGGTTCATAATGATCTGATGAATCTGGCTGGGGTCGGAGAAGACATGGCCGCAGTTTTTATCTATGTTCGTGATTAGTTCAATAGATTTCGGTATTGAGGACCTTAAGAGTTTTATAGTTTCGGTTATTATAAGCTGGGGATTCATAGGAACGCGCTTCTGCTCGGTCTGGCGGCTGAAGGTGAGGATCTGCTGAACAAGATCTCTGGCGCGGTCCGCGGCCTTGATTACATTCGAAAGATTGCTGTAGGCGTCTGATTCGGGAGGTATATCATCCAGTGCCAGCTCCGTGAAGCCCACTATAGGCGTGAGAATATTGTTAAAGTCGTGCGCAATACCGCCTGCAAGGGTTCCTACCGATTCCATCTTGCGCGCCTGACTTAACTGGGACTGCAATGCCAGCCTTTCCTCCTGCTGGCGGATTCTTTCAGATATGTCCATTCCGACTGCAACAATATATGTTTCATTATCCAGTTGTGTCCTCGAGCAGTTTATATAATAAGGAACATGTTTTCCGCCTTTAATTGCCATGTGTGTTTCAAAATCGCCGGCTCCTTGCGCAAATATATCCTTTATCCTGTTTTCGGCCGATTCCCGGTCTTCCGGAATAACAAAGTCGAAGAAACTCATTTGTCCTGTTTCGAGGGATGAAAAACCGGTGGTATTTTCCATCTGCTTGTTCCATTTTTCGAGCCGCCCGTTCTCTTTCATTATAATGACGAGGGCCGGAAGGCTGTTTATTATTGCCTCTATGATTTTATTCTGCTGGAACAATTCTTCCGCGCGTTTTCTGTTGGTCATCTCTTTCTGCGCCTGCTGGTACAGGCGGGCATTCTCAATGGATATCGCCGCAGAGCCCGCAAGAGCTTCCAGGAGGGAAACATGGTTCGGATCGAACCGTCCAGGATTTGTATCAACCACCTGCAGGACGCCGATTGCTTTTTTGTTCAGCCTTATCGGAACGCCGAGGATGGAGCGCATGATAGTGCCGGTCATGAGATCAACGCCTTTAAAATGGCGTGAATCATTGATCGTGTCCGACACCATGAGGCTTTTGTTGTTGCTTGCCACCCAACCCGCAATGCCCTGTCCTTCGGGGAGACGTAATCCCTGAATGCTGTTGCCCGACGAACCGGTCGCTTTCTGGCATACCAGTTCTCCGGTGCTCAAATCGGTCAGCCAGATGGTGGTTCCCGCAACAGCCATAAGGTTTCTAACCTCTTCAAGTACGGTTTCAAAAACCTTGTCAAGCTCAAGCGATGAACTGACTGCCTGGCTTGCTTTATTTAACAGGCTGAGCTCAAGATTATGCCGCAGAAGGGACTTTTCTGCGCGTTCCCTGTCGCTTATATTTCTGATTATAATCACTTTTTTTGTTTTTTCGTCATCGAGAGAAAGCATGTCGAGGGTTACAATATATTCATTCAGTTCAAGTTTTTTGTTGCTATGACCTACCTCGTCTCCCTTTTCCGTATTAATCAGATTATCTATGTAGTTTCTGTCGCTTTTCCCGAAAAGATCCGTGAAATATGAACCGAGCAGTTTCTCTTCCGATATTCTGGTCAGATTCAGGGCACTTGGATTGGCATACACTATTCTTCCTTCCGTAATTTCCAGGATGCCGTCGGACATCTTTTCCAGTATGACTTCAAAATGTATTTTTACGGAAAGCAATTCGTTGGTGATTTCTCTTTTGTCAATTTTTTCAATACCGGTCACTTTATCGTTAAAATCGGATTCGGGGTTTTCAACCGCATCAAGAACATTGCGCGCCATTTCTGCAAGAGGTCCTTTTACTATGCAGCGATTGGCGCCTACGGAAATTAAGTTCGCTTTTTCTTCAGCAGCGATGGATGAGAGGATAATGATCCGTGTTTTATCAAGCTCCCTCGAACCTCTTATTATTTTGCAGAGTTTTTTGCCGTCGATATTAGGCATTACAAGGTCAACAAACATGATGTCGGGAGTATATGTCTTTAGAATATCAAGCGCGGTCAGGCCATCCGGAGCTGTAACAACTTTATAACCCTGGTTTGAAAGGATATCGGTAAGAAATTCCCGGATAAATACATCGTTATCAACTGCAAGAATTTTTTTCATAATTGGTATTCCGGATTCCATCTGTAAAAAATTAATAAATATGATTCTTCTCCCAAATAGTTGGGAGAAATGGTCCTATAATTTCCAGGCATTATTTCTTTTACCCCTGACTCCTTGACCCCTCGAACCCTTCTTTTTATAGTTTTACGGAAGATTATCGACATCTAGAAGTATCGAAATATCCCCGTTTTCCATAATGCCTATTCCTGAAAAAAGCTTTATCCTTGACAGAAGCTCTCCAACCGGCAGTATCATAAGAGGGCGGTTCCCGATTACATTATCAACTATTAATTTCATGCAGGATTTTTCATCTGCGAAACCGGCTTTATCTGCGGCATATCTGAGGCTCAACACGGTTGCGTAATTGTTTTTTTCACCTGCAATTCCCATAAGTTTTCTTGTATCGTAATATGATTCCGGATTTTCAGCAGAAGACAAATCTATCCTGTCTATAGAGTTGATGTTCAATGTCGGTATTGCCAGCGTGTATCTGCCGACAGAGAATATTATCGCATAAATAATCGAAAGTGAAAGGGGAAGCTTGATTGAAAATTCGGTTCCTTTATCTTCTTTAGAGGAAATTATCAGCGAACCTCCGAGGTAATCGACAGACTGGGCCACAACGCTCATTCCGATACCCCTTCCGGATAACTCTGTGGCGCCTGAAGAGGATGTGAATTCAGCGCTCAAAATGGTGTCGTATATATCCTCCTCAGACATGTTTTCGATCTCTTTATCGGTGATTTTTTGTTTCTCTTTGAGATGTCTTATAATCAGGGACTTGTTTATTCCGCGCCCATCGTCACGGATTTTAATGTACAGGTTCTCTTTTTCGCTTCTTGCCTCGATCGTGATTTTGCCGTCGGCGCTTTTTCCTTTGCCGATTCGTTCTTCAGCAGGTTCTATGCCGTGTGCTATGCAGTTTCTGAAAATATGGATAAGAGGCTCACGAAGGCGTTCAAGAAGCGTTATATCCGCCTGTATTTCTCCCCCGATTATTTCAAAATCAATATTTTTATCGTTTTCTTTTGCTATGTTCCTTATACTTTTCCGGAACATGTCGGCAAAATCCCCGACGGGCATCAGCCTTAACTGTGTCAACTGGAAATAGAGAACCTTCATTAAAGCCGTATAATGGTCAATCCAGTTTTTAAGGCCTGATGACATCTGGTCTTTTGAAAATGAAGGAAATCTTTTCGCAAGAAGCTGTATTTCCTGGGTGAGTCCGAGAAGTTCTTCAATAAAAGCATAACGTATCCTGACGTAGTCAATGCCGGCGATCATCGGCTGAGAATGTGCGGACGAAGGAGGCGGCTGCGGCGCGGGAACTGCTCCGGAAAATTCCGGGGGGCTTTTTTGAAACATTGATATCAGGCTGTTGTACACTTTCTGGTCTTCAAACGAGTCGAGCCTGCCGCTTTTTGAAATAAGAGCCCCTAAAAATTCCGAACCGTCAAAAAGGGACTGGACAGCAGCCAGGGAACTCATTATTTTGCCTTGTTGAAATTTGAGGCACCACTCCTCCATCAAATGGCATAAGTCTGAAATTTTATTCAAGCTCAGGGCTCTTGCCATACCCTTGATTGAGTGAACTTTACCGTGAATCTCCGCCCACAGGCCAAGGTTGGATAAATTCTTTTCAACCTGCATTAACAGATCTTCAAGCTCTTTCAGATATTTGCCCGATTCCTGGGCAAATATCTTTTCATATTTTGTTATGTCCATAGGAAAGCTCTGATAGTTTTTTCCAAATATCATCCGGCTTTATTAAACATATCTTACGTTTTTCATGATAAAACTCATTTTTATTTTCAGAATTATCATCTATCCATATCATGCCTGTAATTTCATC
>CAYVMK010000155.1:0-5652 GCA_964452445.1 uncultured Desulfonema sp.
TGCCGGCAAAAGAGTTGAGGATCTGGGCAAGTAATGGATCTTATTCTTGTTACGCAAGAAAACATTAAATTTTATCAGGTGTGAAAAACAATTAAGAAAAAGGAGGTTTTTTTCGATGAAACGAGATTACGTAACGGTGAGGGTTATTTTTTTGGTTTTGTGTTTTTTATTGGGTATGGGCGGCCCTGCTTTTACCGCTGAGGCGCCCAAAACAGCGGTGCCAGCCGCACCAGCAGGGCTTATCCCCTCTTCTTATAAAGAATTTAACATCGGCGATGTGGAGATCAAGTTTGGAGCAAACGATCGTCTCCGCTATGAGAACAGGCAAGATTTCTATTTTGGGGAAGCTAAAGACGGCAACAATGATGGCCTTTGGTATAATCGCTTCAGGATTAACATGAATGCGACCCACCAAAATCTTACCGCTTTTGTGGAAGGGCTGGATAGCCGCGAGTGGGAATCGGAGAAAAGACCAAAGTCTCAGGAAGACGAACTTGATCTTCACCAGGCATATCTAAAATTATCCAAGCCCGGCAATCTGCCGGTAAGCCTGACCGTCGGAAGGCAAGAATTAAAGTACGGAGCCCAACGATTGATCGCTGCGCCCACCTGGTCTAATAACATTCGCTCCTTTGATGCAGTCAAGTTCACCTATAATCCAGCTTCCTTTGACGTTGATTTCTTCGTCGGGAATCAGGTTCGCTACGAGGACGAGAAGTTTAACCCTGCCATATGGGGCGAATATCTTTTTGGTATTTATGCCACCTATAAAGGGATCCCCAATAACGTCTTTGATCTTTACAGCATAAATCTGACCGATAAGCGGCATGAGATAACGAGTGTTACTGATAAAAACACAACGTATGAAAATTTGAAACGATACACCATTGGTACCAGAGGCGAGGGAAAGATAGCTTCCACCAATTTTGGCTATGGGTATGAAATTGCCTACCAGTTTGGAGACAGAGACGCTGTTAACACCGTTACCAAAGCAGAGAGATCACAGGATATTCGCGCTTATGCCGCCCATGCGGATGTGAATTATGCTTTTAAGGGCATTTTTTCTCAGCCAGTGATTATGTTCGAGTACAACTATGCCAGTGGCGATGACGATCCTGCCGATGGCACTTCAAAAACCTTGGAGCCCTTATTCCAGAGCACGCATGGTCCTTACGGGCTTATAGATTTTTTTAAGTGGCAAAACATGGAAGAGTTTGCTCTGTTTTTAGATTTTACGCCGATAAAAGCTCGCATGAAAGGTTCTCTCCAGTACCATCGGTATTATCTGGCTGAAACGAAAGATGCTTGGTATAGTACCGGCGGGAAAAAGACACGGTATGACAAGAGCGGACGTGCATCTGATTATGTGGGGGACGAAGTGGATTTGGTCTTGAGTTATAAAGTTTCCAGCTTTTTGGATATTGAGGGCGGTTATGCCCACTTTTTTAGTGGAGAATATGTTAGGGATACGGCTACCGGAACGGCTAAGGGTGCCGATAAGGATGCCGATTGGTTTTATCTGCAGACGGTGATCACTTTTTAACTTGCCGATAGGGTTTCAGGGGTTGTTTATCTTAGGGAACATCAAGCATAATAAGTAGCATTTTGTCGTTATTTGTAATTTCATTCTGTAATGGTTTAATCTGTAGATTAACGGAAACAACTTTAATGGAAGGAAAAGGAGACTTAAAATGAAACGGAATGTTTTTATTGCTTCACTGATAATGATTGCAGCTTTTTTGATTTTATCCGGCGCCCCTGCACTCTGCGCAGATATGAAGTTGCTGAGAATGGCAACAACCACCAGTACCGACGACACCGGCCTTCTTGATTATCTGAAACCTTACTTTGTTAAAGAGACCGGGATTGATATCCAGTGGGTTGCAACAGGCACCGGCAAAGCCCTGAAGCTGGGGGAAAACTGCGATGCGGATGTTCTTCTGGTTCACGCGCCTAGTGCGGAAAAAAAATTCGTGGCGGACGGTTTCGGTCTGAATCGTAATGTTGTCATGTACAATGATTTTGTCATGATCGGACCTGCATCCGATCCGGCAGGCGTAAAGGGTAAAAGCGTCAAGGAATCTCTCAGCGCAATTTCAGCCAAGCAGATGAAGTTTGTCAGCAGAGGCGATAAATCAGGGACACACCAGACCGAACAATCTTTATGGAAGGCAAGCGAGCTTCCGGTTCCCGATAAAGAACCGTGGTACGTGCAGGCAGGCCAGGGAATGCTTACGACAATTCAGATGGCGAATGAACAAAACGGATACACCCTCACGGACAGGGGAACTTACATCAAGTATGAAGATACAATGAAGGGAAATCCGCCGTTAAAGATACTTGTAGAGGGAGATGATCTTCTCAAAAACATTTACAGCGTCATAGTCGTAAACCAGGCCAAATGCCCGAATGTCAAGGCAGACCTTGCAAAAGCGTTTTCGGACTGGATGAGCATGCCTTCAACCCAAAAGCTGATTACCGGTTTCAAGCTTTCGGGAAAGCAGCTTTTCTTCATTTCGGCTAAATAAGGCATCTTCGTAAAAAGCTAAAATCTGCTTTTTACTTGACGGGAAAGGGCTTCCCCTCTCCCGCCGCTTGAAGTAAATCCAAGCGGTTCCACCCTCACCCCAGGCCGGGGCTTAACCGCCCTCGGCCTGATGATGGACTTTTTACTAGTCCATCAAGTAAGGTAAAAATGAATTTTCTTTTAGACGGTCTGCTTCAGGCAATTCAGTTGCTGATACATGGAGATGGTGAAACCTATTCGGCTGTATCTGCAACTCTCAAGGTATCTACCTATTCGATGGTGGTCAGTCTGCTTGTCGGCATTCCATTGGGTTTTTTGCTGGGCCACCATGACTTTTTATGGAAAAAGCATATCAGGACAATAACGGATACCCTGATGTCGCTCCCGACCGTCCTTGTCGGCCTCCTGGTCTATGCCTTTTTAACAAGCCGGGGGCCCCTCGGAGAATATGGACTTCTCTTCACCCTTGAAGGAATCGCTATAGGACAGGCAATCCTTGCCCTTCCCATAGTAATTGCGCTGACTGCGACTGCCGTTGAAAGCATTGATGAGAAACTAAGGATAACGCTGATATCGCTTGGCGCCGACAAAAAGCAGGTTTTTTATTCTACGGTCTGGGAGGCCCGCTACGGCCTCCTGGCAGCCGGGATGAATGCCTACGGCAGGGTGCTGACCGAGGTGGGCATTGCAATGATGGTCGGTGGAAATATCAAATGGCATACGCGTACAATTACTACCGCCATTGCGCTTGAAACCAACAAGGGTCAGTTTGAGATGGGTATAGCGCTTGGACTTATCCTGATGGCAATAGCCGGCATAGTTAATTTTTCGCTCTCATTTCTGAGAAACCGTTCATAACCATGCATACACCTGTCTATCATCTGTCTGACATTAAAAAGTTCTATAACCTGCATCCGGCTGTTGATATTAAAGAACTCTCTCTTCATGCAGGCTCAATCACCGGACTTGTCGGACCGAATGGAAGCGGAAAGAGCACACTTCTCAACCTGCTGGCATTTGTGGATAGCCCATCAAACGGAACCATTTTATTCAATGGCCGGAAGGCTGAACCGTTTTCCGAAGCGGTCAGGTTTCGCGTAAGCCTTCTTGCGCAGGAGCCCTATCTTCTGAAACGCTCAGTCTTTGATAACATTGCATATGGATTAAAATTGAGGAGAGGCGACTCTTCACGGTATCCGAAACAGGTAAACGAATCCCTGGCTCTTGTCGGGCTTTCTCCTTCTGAGTTTTCCGGCCGTCCCTGGTACAGGCTTTCAGGCGGAGAGGCACAGAGGGTGGCTCTGGCTGCGCGTCTGGTCCTGAAACCGGAGGTTCTGATACTGGATGAGCCTACAGCCGGCGTGGATGCCGACAGCGCCCGGCAGATTATGGCATGTGCGCTCACGGCCTCGCGGAAATGGGGCACAACCCTTGTTATCGCAAGCCACGACTGGAAATGGCTCCATGAAATATGCGGCAATGTTCTTCAGATGTTTAAGGGAAAGATCATCGGAAACGGCATGGAAAACATCCTGTTTGGCCCCTGGAATCAGGGGCATGACGGTTACTGGGAAAAAGCGCTTGAAGATGGCCAGCGAATCAGGGTATCCACGCCACCTTCTCCGTCCTCTGCGGCAATCATTCCGCAGAGCTTTATTACCCTAAGGTCTCACGCACCCGCTCTGAAGCAGGATGAGCACGTTCTAAACGGAGTTGTCGCCCAGATCTCGCTTGAACCCGCCATTAGTGCAGTAATGGTATCCATCCGTGCCGGCAGCCAGATCTTCACGCTCCGGATTCCTCAGGAGAAAGCGCGGGAGACGGCTCTTTTCCCCGGGCAGAGTGTATATATCACCTATCCCTTTTCAGCCGTTATCTGGCATTAAAGTCTCTTCTTCTTTCGCCCCATATAAAGGAGAAAAGCGCAAGCAGGCTCACGGCGGCAGAGACGATGCCGGTTGCCGGAAGGCCTCCTGCAAGCCAGATCGGCCCGCCGATAAGCGCCCCGGCCATTCTCCCCAGTCCGGATGCCGCAAGGTAGCCCGACATCATGGTGGCTCTTGCCCCGGGGAGAATCTCGGTGCAAAGTGATATTGAGCAGACGATCGCAAATTCAAAGAAAAGAAAAACCGTGAAAAGACCCGCAAGGGCAACAGGGAGATTTTTTCCGAATAAAGGAAGAATCAGATAGCTGGCAGATGACAGAAGAAGGCCTGCTGTAATAGAACGTCTCAGCCCGAACCTGTCTGAAAGAAGCGCTGTCAAAGCCTCTCCGGCAAATTCCGCAACTCCGATAACAGTTGTTCCGATCCCTATTGCGATAATGCTCAAGCCGAATTCCTTTTCAAGCCAGAGTCCGTATACGACAAAAAGATTGTCGTTCGCGGCACTGATGAAAAATATGAGGCCAAGAGTGCCCAGGGCGGCCCTGTTATCCCCGAGTTTTTTTAATGCGGCAAAATATCCTTCCTTCCCGGGATTATTTATAACCCTTTTCTTATCAGCGGGTATCATTATAATTAAGGATATAATACCGGCGATGCCGAGAATCCCCAGAGCAAAAAAAGGCGAACGCCACCCCAGGCGGTCGATAAGAATTCCTGCCACAGGGATCCCAATAAGAGAACTCGCGGCCCAGCTGAATTCGGTTAAACCGATGACAAACCCTCGTTTTTTATAAGGAACCCTTTCTCCAACAAATGCCTGAAAAGCCGGGTCAAATACGCTCTTTGCAAGGCCGGCCAAAAAAAGAGCTGCCATTATAACAAAATAAAAAGGAAAAAAACCGCACCCGAGCATACCGGCGGTCAGCAATCCCAACCCTGCAAGCATTACCGTCCTGTAACCGAGGCGGTCGGATACAGGTCCGAGAAAAGTTCCGAGAAGGCCTGCAGCCTGGTTGACGGCTATAAGGGATGTCACGGATGTGATATGAACCCCGAGACCCCGGCTTAAAGCCGGCGCAAACGGATATGTAAACCGCCTTGCGGTATTAAAAACGATGCGGAAAAACGCCGCCACCGCTATTTTAAGCGCAAAACCCTTTTCCATCCTGTCATGATTTTCATCTTTTTCCGGCAATTTATTTTCCCAATCAATTTCTTTTACGACAATTTTGTTTTCAT
>CAYVMK010000156.1:0-5644 GCA_964452445.1 uncultured Desulfonema sp.
GTAAAGTATAAATGACTCTCATTGTAAAGATTGGCAAACCATGCCTCCCATCCGGACAGTTTGCGTGTATCGGCCACAATGACAAGAAGGGAAGCCTTTTCTCCTGCAGCCAGAACAACATCCGGTATAATCAGCATTGCCGCGGCCGCTACTCCTGTCAGTTTTGTCCACAATTTGTACATTTTGTTAATCTCCTTTGCTTATTGGATTATGCTTACACTGCATGGAGCGTGTGCCACCACCTTGGCCGCTGTGCTGCCTGTCATAGCCCGCTCAAGACCTGTGAGGCCGGTTCTTCCCATAAGGATGAGGTCGAATTTGTCCTCTTTCGCTCTCTTTATAATATTGTTTGCCGGCACCACACCCGTCTCAAGAATTGTATCGACCTTGATTCCCTTTCCTTCAAATATGGCCTTTGCACTGTTCAGTACCTCTTTTGCCTGTTTTTCCAGTTTCTCCTGGATACTTGGCGGCATGTCATCAAAATCGCTTTTTGAAAAATAGGCCACCGACATAAGGGTGATTTCCGCCCCTTCCTTTTCGGCCAGTTCAAGGGCGCGCCTTACTGCCTTCATGGAATGTTCCGAACCGTCTGTTGCTGTTAATACCTTCATAAAAACCTCCTCTCGTTGCACTCTATATTCATTCAAAACAGATTATCCCCCGGATCTTTGCGCCGCGAATCTTTTGTTCCTGAGCGTTCTTTTTTTCAAAAGCGGCAACCAGTTTCTCCAGGAGTTCCGCAAACTTTACAGGTTTTATCAGATAATCAAAGGCGCCTGATTTCAGCCCCTCAATGCTGGTTTCAACTGATGCGTGTCCGGTGAGGAGAATTATCTCGGTCAAAGGCTGAATCTTTTTGATTTCCCTCAGGATCTCGATGCCGTCCATTCCGCCCGGCATCTTGATGTCCAGCAAAACAACATCGAAATTTTTTTCCTTCATCAAAGCAAGAGCAGCTTCTCCGCCGGGAACACCCGTTGCCTCAATTTTTCTTTTCAGCAACCGGTTGACGATTGTCTCTAAAAAATCCGTTTCATCATCTACTACCAAAACCCGGAAGGTTTCCATCATAACCTCCTTATTTCTTCTCCGGAAGAACAATCGGCAATCTCACGGTGAATGTTGTCCCTTTCCCTTCTCCGCTGTCGAGAGAGATAGTTCCTCCCATATTACGGACAATGGTATAGGTAACCGACAGACCGAGCCCCGTCCCCTTGCCTGACTGTTTTGTGGTGAAAAAGGGTTCAAAAACCCGGGACTGATATTCTTTGGGAATCCCGGGGCCATTGTCTCTTACACTGACTGCAATTTCTGAATCGATCCTGCGGCTGGTGAGATAAATTTTCCCATCCTTGCCTATCGCATCAACGGCATTGGTCAGCAGATTCAGAAACACCTGCTGGAGCTCGGAGTGGTCGCTGGCTATGATGGGGGGATCAGGCATCAGGTCTTTTTCTATTATAATGTTATTTGTCCTGGCATAACTATCCAGAAAAGTTATTGTTTCATCCAAGACTCTGTTTATGTCCACATCCTCCAGATGCGGCTCCATCCTGCGGGCAAATCCAAGCATGCCGTGGATTACTTTTCTTGCCCTCTCGACGTGTTCCTCTATCTTTCCGAGCGATTTTTTATACTCCTCAAAATGCCGACTCTTCTGGAAATCCTCCTCTGTCAGGAGATCCTCCATCCAGCCTGTTTTTTCGGCAATCACGGCAAGGGGATTGTTGATTTCATGGGCAACGCCGGCGGCCATCTTCCCCAGAGCAGCCAGTTTGTCCGAATGGACGAGTTGCGCGTTCAATTCGTTCATCTTCCTGTCCGCCGTTTCAAGGCGCCTTATTGTCAGGCGGGTGGTAAGTATGGTCGTAAGTATGATCAACAAACAACCGGAGGCAACTATAACAATCTCTATCTTTTTCGTTTTGAACAGCTTGGTCATCTCTTCCGACGCATCCTGGCTTATCACAAGAAGCCAACTGTTTTTTTTCAGCCAGCTCCCCGCATATAGTATTTTTTTGCCGTCCGTGTTCTCTTTTTCCAGCACTGTTGTTCCCTCTCCGAAGATAGCGGGATCCAGATGTGATTTGGAGAGAATTTCACCGTCAAAACGCAGGTGTGTCTGATAAAAGCCCTCCTTGTTGATAATAAAAGCATCGCCTGTTTTTCCAACCTGTGCCGCACGGACGAGACTTTCAAAAACAGCAGAGTCTATTGTTGCCCGCAGTATCCATCTTCTGTTATTCTCCTGCCGCTGGAGAGCGATAACGAAATGAGGTATCTGCCTGTAACCCATGAAAATATCGCTGACATAAACGCCCTTGCTTTCAACCTCACGGAACCATGGTTGTGAATAGTAGTTCAGGCTAATAAGGTTATAAGGGCCTACGTAAGCGACGTGACGGCCGGCGCTGTCAATCAGGCCAAGATCAATGAAACCGCCGACCCGGCGATTCATTATCTGAAAAATTCTTTCCAGGTTGTTCTTCTCCGCCAGGTAATCAAAAGTATAAGTATCGGCCATGGCCAGCAGAATAGCGGTTCGTTCCTTCAGGAAAAGTTCTATTGCATTACTTTGGACCCTGGCGCGGTATTCGATCTGTTCTTCAATTTTATTCCTGAAAACCTGGGCAAACTGCCAGTAAATTATAACACTGAGAGAGATAAGGGGTATAAATGAAACCAACAGAGTGATGAAGATTATCTTTTTCTGAAGGTTCGCATATATCCGTCTTTTCATATCAACCCTTTCCCAATTCCTTCTCTTCTTCCAGACGCGTTATCTTCTGCTCCTGAATTTTTTTCCGTTTGAAAGCGTCTTCAAGTTTATATAACAATTCGTCAACATCGGTCGGTTTCATCAGGTAATCAAAGGCGCCCGCTTCCATTCCTTCAACGGCTACCTCCAGATTAGCATGTCCTGTAAGCATTATCACTTCCACTAGTGGTCTTATCTTTTTGATTTCCCTCAACGTCTGTATGCCGTCCATGCCCTGCATCCTTACATCGAGAACCACAACATCGGGCGGAGTCTGTTTGAGAATCTTTAATGCCTCTTCACCGCTGTTGACGCCTGTTACTTTTACCCTTCGCTTCAGCAGTCTTTTCAGCAATGTTTCTAAAAACTCTCTTTCATCATCTACGAGCAGGACACTGAATTCATCCATCTGTAACCTCCCTATCTTTGAAGAACTTGTTTGATTTTTCCGACAAGTTCTTCAAAATCACACGGCTTTGTCAGATATTCCATGGCGCCGCATTTAACACCCTCTCTTGCTGATACCTCAGACCCGTGTCCGGTCAGAATTATTACCGGAAGGCCGGGGGCCATTTTCCCGAGAATTTTAAGGACCTCAATCCCGTCCATCTCTTCCATTTTCAGATCAAGAACAACTATATCAAAATCGGCTTTACGCATGGCCTGAAGCGCATCCGGACCCGAAAATGCTTTCGTCACATCGAAACCTTTCTTTGAGAGTCTTTTGGCGATAACATCAACAAAATCTTTCTCATCATCTACAAAAAGAAGCCTGATCCGGTCCGGCTGTACATAGTGTTTTTTATCTGACATTTTTAAGCGCCTAAATACGTCTCATTGTAATTTCTTTAATCTGGGCCTCAATAATCTTTTCCTTATGCCGCCTCTTTTTCGCGGCGGCTTCGCATACCTTTGATATAAGATCTTCCATCTCGCAGGGCTTCATCAGATAATCAAAAGCTCCAAGCTTCATTCCTTCAATGGCAGATTCGATTGTTGCGTGACCGGTAAGCATTATAACTTCAACAAGCGGGAATCTTTGCCTGATTATCTTCAGCGTTTGCAGCCCGTCCATTTCGGGCATTTTCACATCCAGGACAACAACTTCCAGATCGTCGTTTTTTTCAAGCAGCCTTATTGCTTCATGGCCGCTTGACGCGGATGCCGTGATGAATTCTCTTTTAGCCAGACGCCTTGTCATGGTTTCAAGAAAGGGTGTTTCATCATCCACAAGCAGTATATTTGCAATAGCCATGTTGATCCTCCTTAATCGTTTCTCCTGCAGGGAAGCCGGATATAAAATGTCGTTCCTGCGTCAACGACGCTGCGAACATCAATTTCTCCCCCCATTTTCTTTATGATCCCGTAGCATATGGAGAGCCCTAACCCGGTTCCTTTTCCCACAGGTTTTGTGGTAAAGAAGGGATCAAATATTCTGGCAAGGTTGGCCCTCGGTATTCCCGGGCCGTTGTCTGCAACACTGATTACAACTTCATCGCCTTCGAGCCAGCTTGTTAAAGTTATATTTCCGCCTCTTTTTTCCAGTGAATCAAGGGCATTGTTCATAAGGTTCAGAAGAACCTGCTGTATTTCGGTATGAGACAGACTTATTACCGGCAGATTCTCCTGGAGTTTTGACTTTATAACGATGTTGCTGAATTTTGCCCTCTGGGCACAGAAACTGATTACATCATTGATAACCTCGTTTATTCTGACATCTTCTATGCATGTGTCTGTTTTCCGCGCAAAGCTTAAGAGTTTCTGGGTTATCTCCCTGCACCGTTTCCCCTGGGTTTTTATCTGGAGAAGAGCCCTTTCGAACTCGTCTTTATTCTCTTTGCTGGAAAACTGCTCATCTTCCATAAGATCACGCACCCAGCCTGCTTCTTCTACCATGATGGCAACAGGGTTATTTATTTCATGGGCGATTCCTGCCGCAAGTTCACCCAGTGACGCCAGCTTCCCGGTTTCAATAACCTGCTGGTTCATCAGCTCCTTTTCCCCGTCCGCCTGTGCAATTCTGGCTACTATCCGCTTTGAGAGCAAAAAAGCCGTTACAATGATAACCATTCCGCCTGTAAGAGTGATAAGAAGCGCTATCTGTTTGGCATGGGTCAGATCCGAAAAGGCATCGGATTTATCCTGCTGGTATATAAGTATCCAATCCCCGTTTTTTATTAAGGATGCTACATACAGATTCTCTTTTCCGGAGTCATCGGCCATTTCGGAGAAGAAAACCCCGTCTTTTGTCTTCCTGCCTGTTTTTATGGATTCGTAGAAAGAATATGATTTCCCGTGAACGACTTCAAAACTTGGTTTTGATTGAAATTCTCCTTTGCTGTTCAGTATGAATGCAAAGCCTGTTTTCCCTATCCGGAGGTTTTCGACAAGAGAGTTGAAAGCGACAAAACTTATCGTGGCCCTTAATATCCAGGGTTTTCCGTTGCTCTTCTGCCTTACCGTGATGATGAAGTGCGGTATTCCCCGCAGGCCGAGAAAAACATCGCTTATGAAGTAATCACTTTTGATTGCCTTCCTAAACCATTCGGCGTCCGAATATATGGCATTTTCCAGCTTGAACGGACCGGCATATGCCACCTGGATTCCCTTCTCATTGATGACTCCGAGGTCTTCAAAAACCGAATTCCGTCTGAAGCGCCGCGAGATTATTTCTCAGAAACACTTCATTGTTCAGCTCTTCAACGGTAAAGGACTTGGCCATAAACCTTATATTATTCAGTTTTTCCAGTAAAAAACCGTCTATGTTCTGCCTGTGTTTTAAGACAAGTTCGCCGAGGTGCGCGTTTAACTTTTCATTATATGATACGCTGAACCGGTTTAAGATAATGCCGCTCACCATGATCAATGGGGCAAAGGAAACGG
>CAYVMK010000157.1:0-1481 GCA_964452445.1 uncultured Desulfonema sp.
ACTGTTTGGATCCGGTGCTGGGGAATAAAATCAGGTTGTCAATGTGGATGTTCATGAAGCATCGTAAACACAGCCTTAAATTGATTGCATAATAAAAGGAGATGAGACTTTACAGGAGATAATTATGGCACTTAAAAGAATATATGCAAAAGAGATGATTGAAGCCGGGATTCGTTATTGGATGTTTCAGAAAGAAGAGGGAATTGAAAAAATTAATTTGGATTTCAAAATTGAAAATGAAAATGTTTTTGTTAAAGCGCCTTTATCTTTAAAACAGATAGAAGATATCAATAAAGCTTTTAAGGAAGCGGGATTTATAATCAAGGTTAAAAATCAGAAAATATGGAGGCCCATAATATTTATTATTATTGTTTTAACAGTAGGTTTTTCAATGTGTGATAAATGGTGCATGGGTCCGTCTGTTTCCATTAAGGAAGATGTAGGAACAATTATACATGAAATTCCTTCCTATTATTGTGCAGAATTGGCAGGCTATTTTCTCGCCGAAAAGGTTTATCAATGTGCTGGGAGGAACCCCGGTTTGAAGAAGATTAATGTAGATTGCAGATTAAATGGAGAGCTTGTCGATAAATATGGCAAGCCTGTGGAGGGACCACATGAAATGGGACGAATCATTGTAAACAATCTGGATGATGTCCGGAAATATAAGGATGCCGGATTTTATGCAATTGAAAATGAAGATTTATGGAGGCAAAGGGTAAACAGCCTGATGAATTATTCTGAATTACTTCCCAAGGAATGCGAATAGCATTATGAAAAAGTCCTTTATTTTGTTTTTGTCAACATTGTTATTTGTATCCCATGCTGATGCAACTTCGGACAATCCGGGGAAATGCGGGCTGTACGGGAAAATTCAATATGTGACATCCTTCCCTGATGTAAAGGTTCGGGTTGTGACCTCATTCCCGGACATAAGGGTTCAAATTGTGGATTCATTTGCCGACGATCCAGGCAAGTGGAAGATCGTAGATTCTTTTCCTGATTATAAGATTCAATTTGTGGAGGCGTTCCCTGATTTAAAAATACAATACGTAAATTCATTCCCAGGATGTTCAGAGTAAGGATAAGTAAAAATTGATCTGTTCAAATAATATTGTATAATAAAAAATATTAATGACATTGTTATTGATAAGAGTCGTTCCCTGAAATTGCTTAAACACTATTATCAATATATTTGAATTGCAATTTTGCAGAATTGCAAAGCATATTTATTCATGAATATATGTAATTTATCTCCCAAAAAGTTATTCAGCATTAGAAACTTGGCGGCTTTCCAAAAAGCTATTACAGGTTGAAAGTTGATAGACTGAAGACCGTCAGTAACTTCAGCCTTCAGTCTAAGTCCCTTAATATCTTACAAATTGCTGGCGCTGAGGCTTCGGTGTCTTTTCGGTCTCTTTTTTGACTTCCTTTGATTCTGTAATAGCTTTTTGAAAAAACAACCCAAACACACCCAACAC
>CAYVMK010000157.1:1491-5630 GCA_964452445.1 uncultured Desulfonema sp.
GTGTTGGGTGTGTTTGGTTGTTTTTTTTACTTCCTTTGATTCTTTCTTTCTGATCTCCTTCAGCATTTCTTCTATTTTAATCTTTCTGGCCTGATCGCCTGTTTCCTGCAATGCCTTTTCAAGATGGAATCGGGCATTTTTTATATCTTCTTTACCGGAGTAATAGAGACCGAGATAATAATGAGCATCCGCCATGTTGCCCATTTTTCCACATGTTTCACCAAGAAAATATAATGCCTGGCCGTAGTAGGAATGCTTTTCGGTGATCGTTAAAAATAACTCTCCCGCCCCTTTAAGGTTTCCGGTTTCCATACTGATGCGTCCAAGATAAAAAAGGATTTCCGGATCATCCGGGGCAAGGCTTATTGCGCCTTCGAGGGTTTTTTGCGCTTCCCTGTAGCGTCCATCCTGGAAATATGTTCTTCCGAGATCCCTTAATATATCAGGATCAAAGGCTTTTTTCCCCAAGGCTTTCTTGAAATGGTTTACGGCATCCGCCCTGTTGCCGCTTTTTGCAAGGATCAGTGCATATCTATAATGTGCAATGGGATCCTCGGGGTTATTTGTCACATCCTGTCCGAACATCCTTAATATATTCTTCTCGTTGCCGTACATTGCAAGAAGTCGTGTATGCGCCTTTTCAAAATTATCCGGGTTATAGGAAAGTTTCTTTCCCGGCTGTTCGGGTTTCTTTTCAACCCGTGTGTCCAGGTAGCCTATACGTTCTTCCACAGCAGGATGTGTTGTAAGGTAGGCAGGGACCTCAGCCGAACCAAACCAGCGCTTGTCCCGGATTTTTTTCAAGACCGGCGCAATTCCTTCTCCGGTGTATCCCGCTTTTTTAAGATAATCGAGCCCCATCTGGTCGGCCTGCATTTCATGCTCACGGCTGTAGGCAAGTGAGAGTGACTGTCCGGCGGCTACAGAGCCGATTGTTAAAGCGCCTGCCGCGGTTTCCGCTCCCTTTGCCCCAAGCAGGATGCCTGCCGCCATTCCCGCAAGAGTCGCTATTTCAATTTTTTTTGATCTTTCAAGCATGTCTGAGAGGTGTCGGCATATGACATGGGAAATTTCATGCGCCAGTATTCCGGCGAGTTCCTCTTCGTTTTCCGTAGCCTCAAAAAGCCCGCTGTGGATGAATATATGCCCCCCGGGACCCGCAAATGCGTTGTAGCTTTCATTGTTGACTATATGGAAGCGATAGACAAAAGGCTGGGGGGGGGCAGCGGCCAGTATTTTGGCGCCGATATTCCCCATATATTTCACGAGAACCGGATCTTCTATAAGCTCATAATTTTTTAAAACCGCCTTCATGAATTCGCGGGAGAGATCTTCTTCCTCTTTTACAGATATGCAGAAAGCTTTTCCCGGAAGGAAAAGGCTTATAAATGAGGCCATTATGACGTAAATAAGAATAAATCTGATTATTGTTTTCATGGCGCCTGTTTTTTTATTTATATATTCTTTCCAAGCATCAGGTTTTGTGTTAGAGACTTATTATCATGGCGCATATTATATGCATAGTCAACCAAAAAGGCGGGGTTGGAAAAACAACATCCGCAATTAATCTGGCGGCTTCTCTTGCGATTTCGGAGAAAAAGACACTTGTTGTTGATTGTGATCCGCAGGCAAATGCCACAACCGGCCTGGGTATCGACAAAACGGCAATAGACAGGACTCTTTATCATGGAATGATAGGAGAATCAGGTATTAACAGCATTATTGTCGATACGGAAATTGAATTTTTAAAACTGATACCTTCAAATATCGAGCTCATAGGTTTCGAGATCGAGATGATGTCCCACCCGGAACGTGAGATGGTGCTTAAGAATCTTCTTGCCGGAGTTTCAGACCGGTTCGAATATATTATTCTGGATTGCCCCCCTTCACTAGGCCTTTTGACTGTGAATGCGCTCACCGCGGCGGATTCGCTTCTGATACCTCTCCAGTGTGAATTTTATGCGCTGGAAGGGCTTGGCCAGCTTTTGCAGACAGTAAAGCATATAAGGCAAAGCCTGAATCCGGGACTTAAAATATCCGGCATACTTCTTACCATGTATGACAGAAGAACCAACCTCTCCGTCCAGGTTGCCGAAGATGCCGAAAAACATTTTAAAAAACTGGTTTTTAAGACAATTGTGCCCAGAAGTGTGCGGCTTGGAGAAGCTCCCAGTTTCGGAAAACCTATAATACTTTATGATGCCGGTTCTGTCGGGGCAAAGAGCTATATCTGCCTTGCAAAAGAGATAATGGGCAGGGCGGCATAAGCCGTTGGAATAAAATAACCGTACCATTTAAATGGCGAGAACGGCATAAGGAGCCGTAACAAAATGTTAAGAAATGTAATGGTTATTTTGTAACGGCTCCTAAGCCTTTTAAACAATTCCAGAGGATTTTTATGAACAGAGATTCGGGTTCAACAATCAAGAAAAAAATTGCTCTTGGAAAAGGACTTGGAGCCCTTATCCCGGGCATCGATTCCGGCGGACAAGAGCCGGAGAAGAACACAAGTTGTGATATTGAGCTGATAAGGCCCAACCGGTACCAGCCCAGAGTCTATTTTTCAGGAACGGAACTTGAAGAGCTCGCGCTTTCCATCAGGGGAAAAGGAGTTCTTCATCCGCTTCTTGTCAGAAAGGATGCAGCCGGTTTTGAACTGATAGCCGGGGAAAGACGGCTTCGGGCCGCTAAAATGGCCGGCCTGAAAAAGGTTCCTGTGATAATCAGGGAGGTGACCGATGCCGAAATGATCGAGATTTCCATTATCGAGAATATACAGCGGGAAAACCTTAACCCTATAGAAGAGGCAGAAGCTTATCACCGCCTCATGACCGAATTCAAATTAACCCAGGATGAGGCCGCAAAACGAGTAGGGAAAAGCAGGCCCGCTGTTGCCAACCTTCTGAGGCTTCGCCAGCTCCCCAATCAAATAAAGGAGAGCATATCGGACGGAACCGTAAGCATGGGGCATGCAAGGGCCTTGCTCGGAGCGGAAACAGCTGCGCAGCAGAACGCAGCGTGGAGGGCAATAATATCAAAAGGCCTTTCGGTCAGGGAGATCGAGAACCTGGTAAAGCGCCTGAAGTCTGAGAAGAATAAAAGCACGAAACGTAAAGAGACCACGGATGGCATATATTTTTCAAGCCTTGCCGAGGAGCTCTCCCGTAATTTCGGAACAAAGGTTGAAATCATCAGGCACGGGAAAAAGGGAAAAATAGCGATAGAATTTTACAGCGATGAGGATCTTGACAATCTGATCGGACGTCTGAAACAGGCAAAGTAGACAGCTTCGTATAAATTCCGATTTTTACCACGAAGGACACGAAGAGCACGAAGGGCAGGAAAAAGATATTAACCATCCCGCTTGTGCAACTTTTTGCGGGATCAGCAAAAAGCAAATCCTAACCCCGATAAACGGGATAAGTACCTTCACGAAATAATTTTCTGCCACTCTTTTCAGTGCCCCCTTGAGGGGTAGAAACGCGCAGAAAATTATTTCTAAGGCACTAAAAAATTTATTTTAAATGCCTCTTCATATAATAATAGACGGATACAATCTGATCCGCCGGTCTTCTTCATTAAGCTCTCTCGACCGTAAAGATATCCGGCTTGGGAGAGAAGCCCTGCTCGACCTGCTTGCTGCCTATAAAAAAACAAGACCGCACAGAATAACCGTTGTCTTCGACGGTATAAGCGATTCTGTCTTTTCATCGGACAAAGAGAAGATAAAAGGGATTGAGGTGTGTTTTTCGAGGCGCCCCGACTCGGCGGATACGGTGATAAAAGAAATGGCGTCGGGTTACAGGGAGAAGGCATTGATAGTAAGTTCCGATATGGATGTGATCAGATTTGCCGAAGCAAAAGGCGCCGCCACAATAAGCTCTCCCTTGTTCGAGAATAAAATAAGGGCGGCCTCATGCTTTGACGGCGCAGGGACAGAGGATGAGGAGGAGGAGAGAGAAAGGCGGACGGACACTAAGAAGAAAGGGCCGGGCAGGAGGCTTTCTAAAAAAATGAGGCATAATATCGCCAGGGCCGGAATGCTTTGAAGATGACTTAGTTGGAAGACATAAAAGCGTGATTTATTTAACGGAAACGTTGCACGACCTATATAATATGTTAAATCGCAGTGTTAGCGA
>CAYVMK010000158.1:0-5615 GCA_964452445.1 uncultured Desulfonema sp.
AGGGTATTTTTGTCTGATCAGAGGATAAAAAAGGGAAATCCCCGGATCGATTCATTTCGGTCCGGGTTTTTTTATGCCCGGACCCAGATTAACATTTTTTAATTTGGGAAAGGAGAAAGTATTATGTTTAAGCGTATGATGTTTTTATTTATTTGTATTCCTCTGGTCTTTGCGGGGATTAGCTGGGCAGAGACAGACAAGAAGGAAGAAGGCGATTTGGCCACACTGCCGGAAGTTGTTGTCACTGCCACCCGAACATCGAGTGAAATAGAAAGGGTTCCCGCCAGTATCACCGTAATAACTCAGGAAGAGATAAAAAACTCGAATGCTGGATCAATACCCGATCTTTTAAGTTCCAGAGAAGGAATCGTTGTCAGAAATCCTATAGGCAACGGAAAGACTGCGCAGGTTGATTTGCGAGGCTATGGCGAAACAGGTCCATATAACACTTTGGTTCTGGTAGATGGCCGTAAGGTCAATGCTATTGATCTGAGCGGTGTTGACTGGGCCCAGATTCCGATTGATCAGGTTGAACGGATTGAAATCGTTCGTGGAACAGGAACTGTGCTGTACGGTGATAATGCCGTCGGAGGTGTGATCAATATCATTACAAAAACACCTGCCAAGGGATTTAAGGCAACAGGCGGCACCACTTTTGGAAGCTATGGACGGAACCGCATCGAAGCATCCGTCGGCGGTGGGCATGAGAGGATAGCAGCAATCCTTAATGCAAGCCTTGATGAGACCGACGGGTACAGAGACAACAACAGGTATGAGGCGAAAGATATCGGGGGAAAGATTGTTTTTGATGCAAGCGATTCATTGAGCCTTAAATTGAGCGGTTCATTCCATGAAGATGAGTTTGGCCTGCCCGGTCCGCTCACGGAAGCACAAATGAAAGCGGACCGAAAATCAACCGCTAATCCACAGGATGAAGGCGACAGCAGGGATTCGTATATAAGTGCCGGGTTCGATCTTGTAGTCGGAAAGAACGGAAATCTTGTTACGGATTTGTCTTACAGAACTCGTTCAAATGATGCGGTTTTTCCAGATACCACAAGTCCTCGAGGAAGAGATTCAAATCTGAAAACATGGGGTTTTGCTCCAAAGTATGTTTTAAAAGGTGAAATATTCAAACTTAAAAACACACTGGTTGCAGGCGCCGATTTTTACTGGTCTGAGCAGGATATCGATTCGTATGGTGGTTTTTTAATACCTTTAACAACCAAAACCGGCATTTCAAATATCAAAAGGGATTCCATCGGTTTATATTTCAACAATGAATACTCCTTGAAGGATAATATAATTGTTTCTTTCGGTGCGCGTCACGAAAAAGTCCAGTATGATATCATGCAGAAAGATATGACGGGTTTGCTTGCTCCTCTTGACGAGGAGATGTCCGATTCCAAAAACGCATATAATGCCGGGTTGACATACATGTATGCGAAAAAATCTTCAGTGTTTGTCCGGGCCAATCGCAGCTTCCGGTTTCCGCTCACCGATGAATTGGTTTACGAAGACTGGTTCACAGCGACGATCAGGGCGAATCCCAATCTTAAACCCCAGACAGGGATCCATTATGAAGCCGGAATCAGGCATTCTTTTACGGAAAGAATTTCAGGAAGCATTACACTCTTCAGGGCTGAGATAGAGAATGAACTGTTCTACAATCCATCAACATTCGGTAACGAAAATCATCCCGAAACGCTTCATCAGGGCGTGGAAATCGGGTGCAAAGCAAAACCGTTTGATAAACTGACTCTTTTCGGGAATTTTACCTATGAAGAGGCAACATTTGAAAAAGCTCCTTACAAAGGAAATGAAATTCCGGCAGTACCCGGTTACAAGGGGAATCTCGGATTCCGGGTTGACGATGTTGGTGTTACAGGTCTTGTACTTTCGGCAGCATATAATTATGTGGGATCAAGTTATGTAATCAGCGATCAGGCAAATAACTTCGATAAGCTAGATTCTTATTATACGATTGACGCAAAGCTTGCGTACAAGTACAAGATTCTCAAAGCCTTCATAGGTGTTAATAATCTGACCGACCGAAAATACACGGAATATGGCGTTATGGATACTTTCCTTACGAAACGTAATTTTTATCCCGCTCCGGAAAGAAATTTTTTTGCTGGAATACAGTTCGATTTTTAAGTTCGGACTGCTCGTAATCCGCCTTTCGGCGGATTACGAAGCCATCATGGTTCACGATTTATTAAGATAGCAAGAGGTTATTATGTTGGATTTATTTCTAAAAGGCGGGCCGGTTATGTACCCACTTCTGGCCTGTTCCGTCATCGCGATGACAGTTGTCTTTGAACGGGCAATATTCTGGATTCAGACGGACCGGTTCCGGAATCAGGCGCTCGTGGATGAGGTTCTTGAACTTTGCCGTGTCGGAAACTGGGAAGCGGTGAAGGTTAAGGTTGCCGGTTCGAAGGACTACCTAATCCGCATCCTTGTCGGCGGAATAGTGCACAGGGAGTTTTCCATGACAAAAGCCATGGAGTCTGCCGCGTCCGATGAAATCAGGAAAATGCGACGTTATATGGGTATTCTGGACACCATGATTACCGTTGCTCCTCTTCTGGGCTTTCTGGGAACCGTTACCGGCATTATACTCTCCTTTGAATCGCTGGGAACGAATGTGATTGAGCACCCTGAAACGGTTGCCATGGGGATAGCCCAGGCTCTTATCACGACTGCCGCCGGACATGGAGCGATGGATCGAGGGCCACCGGCGGTCGGTGGAGCGGCTCATTCAGGTCGTCGCTCCCGAGGATCTGTGCGTGGAGACACTTGATTATCCTTATGCTCTTATAGAAGACATTGTCAGCGACTATCAACTGAGCGTCTGTCTGGATATCGGCCATCTCCTACTTTACGGGTATGCGCCGGAAGATTACCTTGACCGTTATCTTCCGCTTTCACGTGTGATCCACCTCCATGGGGTTGAGGAGGGACAAGACCATCGCAGCGTGGCCTTTGTGCCTGCCGGGCTGCTAACCACCCTCGTAAACAGGCTGGGAAACGGGCCAAATAAAACACGGGTTTTAACGATGGAGATTTTTGATGAAAGAATGCTGCATCACTCGCTGGATGTCCTGAGTCGCTTTGTGTGATGATTAACAGAGAAAATTTAAGGAATTTTAATGACTTTACAAAACGTCTTATGGCAACGGATGGATGCGTGGGAGGTGTGAGAGGTGAAGGGGCGCGTCTTGGCGGCGGGAAAGGGCAAAGGGGAGACAATCTTTCATGAATTGAGGATCAGATTTGCAGAGGCGGTGAAAAGGAATCAGGCTGAGGGTCTGCTCTTTTCCGGCGGGCTGGATTCTGCCCTTGTAGCTGCCCTGGCAAAGGATTGCCGGGCCATCTCGGTCGGTCTCGAGTCGTACGGGGAAGATGGATATTATGCCGATACTGTAGCGAAGTTTCTCAAACTTGAACATTATCACAAAACTGTAAAGATTGAGGAGGCGATCTCTACAATTCCAGAGGTTATAGGAATACTCAAAAGCTTTGATCCTGCTGTTCCCAACGATGTTACTGTTTATCTGGGACTCAAGCATGCGAAGGAGATGGGGATCGGTAGCGTGATGACAGGTGACGGAGGCGATGAGATCTTTGCAGGTTATGATTTTATGTTAAAGATGAAAGACCTCGAACGATATATGAGACGGATGCATTCAACGATGCGGTTCAGTTCGAATAAAATTGGGGAAGCCCTTGGGATCCACATCAAACAACCTTTTCTGGATAAAGAATTTGTGAGGTTCTCTCAGAAGATTCCTCTTAATCTTAAGGTCAGGGAAGAAAATGAACAAACGTGGGGAAAGTGGATACTCAGGAATGCCTTTGCAGGCGTGCTGCCGGAAGAAATACTCTGGCAGAGTAAAAGGCCTCTCGAATACGGCTCCGGTATGACGGAAATGAGAAATGTTGTCGCAGCAAGGGTGTCGGACGAAGAGTTCGAAGAGGAGAGGAGAAAATCCCCGATAAAATTCTGGAATAAAGAACATTTTTACTACTATCGCATATACTCGCAGTTGGCAGGCGAAATTCCTCCTCCCAAAAGGGGGCAGAAAACTTGTGAGCGCTGCGGTGCAGGGATGGATCAGACGGCGTTTCACTGCCGTGTGTGTGGAGGTGTAACAGAATGGAGAATGCCGTAAAATTAAAGGCTTTTGTTTCCTGGAGCGGTGGTAAGGATGGGGCCCTCTCTTATTACAGGGCAAGGAAGGATTTCCAGATTACCCACCTCTTGAATATGATAGCCGAAGATGGCAAGGTATCCCGATCTCACGGCATCAGGACAAGAATCTTGCAGTTGCAGGGGGAAGCGATAGGTCTTCCTGTTGTTCAGGTGAGGAGTTCATGGGAAAGCTATGAGACAGAATTTAAGAAGGCCGTCTCCTCTTTGAAAGAGAAAGGGGTTGAGGCGGGTATCTTTGGAGATATTGACCTCGAAGAGCATAGGGAATGGGTAGAAAGGGTCAGCAAGGAATCGGGGATAAGCGCTGTCCTGCCTCTGTGGGGTGAAAAGAAAAGGGAGAACTTGATACAGGAATTGATAGAAGCCGGGTTTGAAACCGTTATTGTAGCTATTAGAAAGGATCTGCTGGGACAGGAATGGCTGGGACGCAGAATCGATCACGATTTTGTCAGAGAGATCTCGAAGGTCAGGGGCGTTGATATCTCTGGTGAGAATGGGGAATATCATACTTTCGTGATATCGGGCCCCATATTCAAGAAAAAATTAAAGATCTTGAAATCTGAGAAGATTACGCGGGGGGAACATTGTTTTCTCGATATATCGGCATGTGAATTGGCAGAGATGACAACCGGCGATGAAGGGGGAAACATGTACGAAAAACACAAATAAATTGCGATGGTTCTACTGGTAACCAGTGAGAAAAAGATTTTTGACAGGACGTGAGAAATCAAACGGGGGATAAAGATGAAAGGGTATGTCCAGGTGTACACAGGGGATGGTAAAGGAAAGACGACAGCGGCTCTGGGTCTGGCGCTCCGTGCCGCCGGCGCCGGTCTCAAGGTTTATATCGCTCAATTTGTCAAGGGGATGGAGTATAGCGAATTGAAGTTCCTGAGAAATCTTTCCGACTCCATTGTGGTAAAACAGTACGGGAGAGACTGCTTTATCTACAGAGAACCGGACGAAGAAGATATTCAGGCCGCACAGGAAGGTCTCAAAGAGTTGAGAGAAATTATGAATTCCCGCAAATATCAGATGATCATCCTCGACGAGGCCAATATCGCCACCCACTTCAATCTGTTTTCCGTGGACGATCTTCTGGACCTGATCCATGGTAAACCGGAAGATGTGGAACTGGTCATTACCGGCAGGAGGGCCGATCCACGGATTATCGCCGAAGCCGATCTGGTGACGGAGATGAAGGAGATCAAACATTACTATCAGAAGGGCGTCCAGGCAAGGGAGGGGATCGAGAAGTAGGAAAGGTTACTGCTAAATTTTGACTTGTAGATGAAGGCCTGAGAAAATCTTGATGACATCCTTTGCGAACAAGATGAACGAACGGTTAGCGGCGACAACTGCGTCAGCTTTGAGGGAATGAAACTCCAAATCCCCG
>CAYVMK010000159.1:0-5610 GCA_964452445.1 uncultured Desulfonema sp.
ATCCCTGTATTTCGCCCAAATCGCCACGTCCTTCGCACTGGCGGCAATATATTCTGATAAAATATTTTTCCCCTTTACACTTAGCCTACGCCTGGCGGTATTTTGCCAGCCTGTTTCGAGATCCTGCTTGTTGCTCAAAACTGCTGTAATGCTTGGCGCCCCTTCACTAAACCCCAGGAAAGGTATCGGGAATTTCACCAGGTCTATATCCCGTTCTTTAATGATTACCTCTTTACATGGACCAGTATTTAATTCCATGGGAGGAACAACCATGTCCAGATTGGCGGCAACCTCGGCTAAAAAATTATCGGGGTTCGCATTCAATGCCAGAGACATCCTCTTATGACTGGAAAATGTACTGCTTGCAATCCGCCATCCCGGATAGCCTTTAATATTTTCAAACAATAAAGCAGGGGCCTCCTCGCCTGCGTCTGAAAGATTATTAAAATGCTTCGCCAAAGCAGCCAATTCTCCGTTTAAATCAACTTCAGCCTTGATATGAGCCAGCTGTTTTTGTTCATCCAGATAACTGAGCCATTGTCGCATGGACAGAAATGGGAATTCTATCATGATCAATTACCTCCTTATTAGTCTTGATATATTAGCTTTCTCCACCGGGATATTGAATTTTCACCACTTCTCTGGACGGCACTCTGATGAATAAAAGCTCCTCTTCCATCCACCCTTTCTGCCTAGCTTTTTCACGGGCAATTGTCAGAACTTCGCTTTCGGTATTTCCTTCAGAGATAACGTGCCCATTTTGGACAGCAATAGGTTTCCCGGGATATTGCTTGATCAAATCATCTATACGGGCATCAAACCATGCCCGATTTTCCATTCGTTTTCTCCGTGCCATCTGGGTATCCGTATCAGGTGTTTTCATTAGATTGTCCATATTAACACTCCCTCATATTTATTGAATTAATAAGGTATTCCCAGCTCATACTTCTCCCACTCTTGCATGACCTTCTCAACAGATTCTTTCGTAGGTCTTGCTATACCCCGCTTAAAGCCTTCATCAAAAGGCTCGCCAGGTTCAGTACAATCCAGATAAAAGAAATCCTGCCATCCCCACTGTCCGGCCCACGGTTCGGAAGCATCCAGGAGTGTGGCAACGGTCCTGGGAATAATGGTTGCATCCTTTGATGCCTGGAATTTGGACATGATGGCATTCCACACCTGCCGGTAATCTCTGATATCCTCAACATCATCGTCCACGACGATCACCATCTTTATGAAAAAAGCGACCTTGAATTTTGCCAGATGAGCGACATATGAAGCGAAATTAGGCCAGCTCTTGGCAACCTCTTTTTTAACCTTGATCACAATAGGCCCTACCCAGACATGGACATAGACATCTAATATGCCGGGGAATTTTTTTGACAGCTCCTGGAAAAGAGACACGGACTGCATGATATTTCCTATATTATGCCCTTCGGTAGGAGGCATCCCCATGTCCAAGAAGTAAAATATTGGGTCTTCACGCATGGTAATGCATGTTACATGCACTCTGCCGACGCTGGCAATGGGGCTGTAGTACCCAACGTGTTCGGGGAAAGGACCGTCTATCTCTCGTTCATCAGGTAAAACATATCCTTCAATGATAATCTCAGCAGTTGCCGGAACCATAATATCATTGGTTTCACATTGCACCAATTCTAAAGGCGCTCCGGTAAAAACTCCAAAAAGGTCCAATTCACATACCCCCCTGGGCTGTTTGGTCTGGGAGACAATGTAGGTCGTCGGATCAGGGCTTATTACGTAAGCCACCGGCATGGGCTCTTTTTTCTTTCGATATTTCGCCCAGATTTGAAAATCCTGCTGGGCTGGATTAATGAATTCCGATAAAATATTTTTTCCTTTTATCCCCAATCTCCGTATGGCCACATTCTGCCATCCGGTGGCGAGGTCCTTTTTTATGCTCATAGCGGCGGTTAAACTGGGGGTGCCTTCATTTAATCCGACAAAAGGAACCGGGAGTTTCACCAGATCAATGTCATCACCTTTAATGATGACTTCCTTGCATGGCCCGGTGTTTACATGCATCGGGGGAACCCTTTTATCCAGACCCACGGTTACATCGCCTAAAAAATTGTCAGGATCAGCGCCCAGGCACAAGGCCATGCGCTCATGTGATGCAAATGTATTGGTTGCAATGCGCCAGCCGGGGTATCCCCTGATATTGTCAAAAAGCAACGCAGGGGCTTCTTTGCCCGAATTGCCCAAAATATTTATCCTCCGGGCCAGCGCAGCCACTTCTCCTCTTAAATCCACTTCGTTATGGATATGTGCCAACTGATTTTGTTCTTCCAGATATTCCAGCCATTCTCGCATGCTCATAAATGGAAACTCAATCATGATTATTTGCCTCCTTATGAAATATTAATTCGCAAGGGTCCGATTGCAGCCTGATATTATTAGCAGAGAACCCCCGCTTTTGGGCTTTTTAGGAAACTATCCTTTCTCTTGTTATCCGCCATCCCTATGTTAACCTTACCCCCCGGGATATTGAACCTGGACCACTTCCTTGGCCGGCACCATGATGAATAATAACTCTTCTTCCTCCCACCCTTCCTGCTTTGCTTTTTCCATGGCAGTTTTCAGGACTTCATTTTCATTGTTTCCTTCCGAGATAATCTTACCATCCTGGACAGCAATGGATTTGCCGGGATACTGCTTAATCAATTCATCCACATGGGCGTCAAACCACTGCCGATTTTCCAACTGTTTTCTTCGTGCTATCTGGATATTAGTATCAGGTGCAGTCATTAAGTTCTTCATTGTCGGCAACCTCCTTTCGATCGATTTACGTGAATTTATAGCCCAACTGTTGCGCAATTTGTTGAGCAACATCCATAAATATTTTTGAAGCCTCTGCTTCCGGATGCTTGATTACAAAAGGAACCCCTTCATCCGAAGCATCGCACACCTCAGAATTTAAAGGGATTCTTCCCAAATAAGTCACACCCCTTTTATCACACATCTTCTTCCCTCCTCCCAGGGGGAATACATCAACAGGTTTGTTACATGAAGGACAATTCATGGTTCCCATATTTTCCAAAAGGCCCAAAATTGGCGCATTGCCTTTATTGCAAAGGGTAATGCATCTTCCCACCACCACCTGGGAAATATCCGAAGGGATTGTAATCATAACCGCCCCATCCAGGTCCTGCACGGCCTTCATCACGTTGGTCGTCTCTTCTCCTGTACCAGGAGGAAGATCTATCAGGAGAAAATCCAGTTCTCCCCAGTTAGTGTTGCCTAAAAAGGTGTATAAACCCCATCTTAACTCATCACCCATCCAGGTAACCGCTTTCGATTCATCAATGGTGCTGGCTACCGAGGCGACTTTAATGCCCTGATCATTTACAACCGGCAACAGATCGCGCTGGCCTGCACCCAGGGCCATTCTTTTCCCCTTTACGCCGGTCATTGTTGGTATGCTGGGTCCATAAAAATCCGAATCTAAAATGCCGACCTTTGCTCCCATCAGCGAGAATGCAGCCGCAAGGTTCGTAGTTGTCGTGGATTTGCCAACCCCTCCCTTACCACTCAGAATAGCAATTTTGTATTTAATGCCGGCCATTTTTTTTCTTATTCTTTTTAAAGCCGGATTATTATAGATGTTTTCTTTCAATGAAGATGTGCAATCGTAAAAGTTAGCACAGGCTTCACAGTTCCGGTCGCATGCCAACCCCACTTGCATATTCTTAACATATCTTTCTTCCGTCAATTTTATCACCTCCTTTATGCTCTACACCCCTTCGATTTCCATTTGCTCCATAATGTCCTTGGCAATCTTCATATAGGCCTGCCCACCAGGGGTATTTTTGTGTATAATAGAATAAATTTCTCCGTTATCCGCTGCTTCCGCATTCAGCGGGTCCAAGGGAATTCTCCCCAGAAATTTTATTTCTTTTTCATCAGATATGCGTGTTCCTCCTCCGGAACGAAACACATCGAAATGATCAGCGCAATGAGGGCATTCGAAAGAAGACATATTCTCAACCAGGCCGAATATTTTTGTGCCGGCCGCCTGACACATGGAAATCCCTCTTCCTACCACCACCTGAGATACATCCGAAGGAATAGTCACAATTATTACGCCATCCAGATCCGGAAGCGCTTTTAGCACGTTCATACACTCCTCACCAGTGCCCGGGGGAAGGTCGATAAACAGGATATCAGTTTCTCCCCAATCGGTACCGCCTAAGAAGGTATATAATCCCCAACGCAATTGATCGGTGACCCAGGTAACATATTCATTTTCATCCAAAGTTGAAGCGACTGAAGCCACCTTCACTCCCGATGGCGATTCAACAGGAAGAATGCCGCCTTTGGTAATTTTAAGTTTTTCTTTGGGAATTCCAAAAAAATCAGGCAATGTCGGTTCATAAAAATCAGAATCAAGTGCCGCAACTTTCAGTCCCATTTGTCTGAAACATCCGGCCAGATTAACAAGCGTAGTAGATTTGCCTACTCCTCCTTTTCCACTTAATACTGCAATCTTATGCTTAACAGTAGCCAGCCGTTTCTGAATAGCCTGTAATGCCGGCATCTTGTATATATCTTGTTTCCATTCGGAAGTGCATTCAAAATACCTCGGACACGGCTCGCATTTTCTGTCGCAGTGCAACGCTATCTGCAAACTAATAATCTCTCGCCTTTTTTCCTCTGCCAATGTATTGCCCTCCTTGTTAAGCCCTTTCAATTTAAAGTTACATCTATGAAAGGGGGCTTTCACCTCTTAATTAATTATCTCCGATTCTTTCTTTTATAAGCATTCCGTGAACATCCCCGATAATCTTAATTGCCCACGGATTCGGTCTCCGATTGCCACGGTTATATCTAATCCACAAAACGTCTCCGTCAGGCAATGCTTCCTTGGAAGATGAAACAAGTGCTTTCACCACTCGGGTGCGGTAAATATCCGTTTCCCTGACAGCAATGGTTATTTCTTCTCCTTCTTTTAAAACGGCAATATCATCTGCAAATGTGTCATATTCTTTTGTCATTATTATTTCTCCATATTCATAATTATATGATTAAAATCCATATTTATTCCAATTTTTCACTACCTTGTCTTGAATTTCCTTGGGATAAATATTTCCGAATGAAGCCTTGGGGGGAATCTCGATATTCGGATCCCAATCCATCGGCCAGGTGCAGTCAAATAATACATTTGCGTTCATGCCCCAGAGTCGCTCTTCGAAATTCAGATATGGCATGAGACCATGTCCCGGTGAATTAGTGCGTTGATGTATCCCTCTTACCGGATGACATTTCTGGACAATGGAATGCATTATTTCTCCTAGATTATAAACATCCACATCATTATCAACCACTACAATATAAGGCACCAAATACCCCAATTTGCTTCCCCAAATGGCATTGGCCACATGAATGGCAGCTCCTGAATAAAGACGATTAATGGCAACGACAACCAAATGACCTGAACCAACTGAAGGCACGGCTATTTCGGCTACCGGAAGCCCTTTTACCGCATTTTTAACCTCTGCTTTCCATGCAAGAGTCATTGCAATATCCGACTCATCTACCGGGATTCCCATATTGGAAACAGTAAGGATAGGATTATTACGATGTGTAATG
>CAYVMK010000160.1:0-5574 GCA_964452445.1 uncultured Desulfonema sp.
CGATTCCATCTCACATGCTCTTGATTTTTACAAACCAGATATCGTACACTTTTGTGAAGACCTGAATAGCTATAAGAATAACCGATCCGGTTTGGATTCCCTGATTAATTTGCAGGAGAATATCAAAGAAAGATTCCCTGAAATACTCATTATGCGGTCAATTCCGATTCCACAACCCGGAATAGCTGAACTTTTTTCTTCAATTGAGCTTGCAAAAATATTCGAACACGTCAGTGATTATTTTTTAATGGACACGGTTATCATGAACAATTCAGGCCCAATCCCTGATAATCAGCCCGTGAACGGATTTGTCGGAATCACAGGCCTCACATGCAACTGGGATATTGCAAGAAAACTTGTTGATTCAACCGATATTCCTGTGATACTTGCAGGCGGACTTTCACCGGATAATGTTTTTAACGGGATAATAAATGTAAAGCCTGCAGGAGTCGACAGTTGCACGCAAACAAATGCCTGTGATATGCAGGGTAATCCTGTCAGATTTAAAAAAGACGTGGCCAAGGTGAAGCGTTTTATTGAAGAATCCAAGAGATTGATGGGGTCGTAAAAAGTCATACCAGCGTAATAATTTTATAAAACCACGAAGTACACGAAGTTAAGAACAATATATATTCTATTTCTTTCTTCGCGCTCTTCGTGGCCTTCGTGGTAACAATTGAACTTTTAATTGTCAGGGAGGATAATCAAACAAGATGTATGAAAGCGGCGACCTGAAAAAGGGTCTTAAAATTGAAATAGACGGCGATCCATATGTTATAGTGCAGTTTGATTTTGTGAAGCCTGGCAAGGGCCAGTCACTTTATAAATGCAAACTTAAAAACATGCTGACAGGCTCTCAGTTTGACCGGACATTCAGATCCGGCGATAAATTCAACGAGGCACACCTTGAAGAACAGGAAATGGAATATCTTTATTCGGACGGAAGCGGTTATTGCTTCATGAACACATCGACCTACGTTCAGGAATTTCTTCCCTCTGCCCAGGTTGGTGATGCCAGGAATTTTTTGAAGGAAAATATAGTTTGCAATGTTCTGTTCTTCGGAGAGAAAGCGATAGGACTGTCACTTCCGAATTTCATAAATCTTAAAATAATCAAAGCCGATCCATGGGCCAAAGGCGATACGGCAGCCGGAAGCACCAAGCCGGCGACACTTGAAACAGGATATGTTGTCCAGGTCCCTCCGTTTGTAGACGAAGGGGAGCTTGTGCGGATTGACACCAGGACCGGTCAATATGTTGAACGTGTTAAAAAGTAGTGATAAGTCCCGGTTGAGATATGCGCGCATTTGGTTTCCGGTTCATAGTTGCCGCAGGTCCGCCTAAAAACTATAAACCAGAAACCGGTCTCCTTAATGGTCTTTTCCCGGTATCTCCACAATAACCGTATGAATCGATTTTTTGCCTGAGGATCGGATTATGAATCTTATATCATCAAACAATACCGACTCGCCTTTTTGCGGTATTTTACCCATCAGTTTGAGCAGAAAACCGCCTATGGTTTCATAATCCTCCTTGGGAATCCTTAAATTCATTATTTCATTTGCATGCTCTATTTCCATCCTGGCGTTTACAAGAAACTTATTTTCCCCAAGCCTGACAAACTGCTTTGTGTCATCGTCATACTCATCATTGATCTCACCGACAACTTCCTCAAGAATATCCTCAATAGTTATAATTCCGACTGTGCCGCCGTATTCATCGAGCGCTATTGCAATGGAATTTCTTGTTTTCTGAAGCAATACCAGCAGGTCATGGGCTTTCTTTGATTCCGGAACAAACGGGACTTCACGAATAAACGGGACTATAGGGGCATTTTCATCTGTCATATGAATCAGATCAAAAGGATGGATGATTCCAACCAGGTTGTCGATTCTGCCTTTATATACGGGCAGCCGTGAATAATCTGTGCTGTTAATCGTTTCTATCGCCTTTCCGACGGTTGCTTTGTATGATATTGCGGTTACATCAACGAGAGGAACCATAACATCCGAAACATCCGATTCAAAAAGCTGGAAAACCCTTCGTATAAGCTTTTTTTCTCCTGTTTCAAGATCACTTCCTTCCCCATCGATAAACAGGGCAAGCTCCAGTTCTTTCTTTGAAATATAAAAATTTCGTTTGAGAGCCTCTTTCCCGATCAGTTTACAGAATGCTCTGCTGGTCCAATAAACAAGATATGTTACCGGCAAAATAATTCCGGAGGCATAAACAAAAAGCGATGCTATTTTAAGGGCTATCTCATCCGCTTTCTGCTGAAAAATAGTTCTGGGCAGAATCTCCCCAAATATCAGCAGAACCGGAGTTATAGTAATAATTGTAAATAGCTCGCTGTTATTCCGGAACACCCCATCCAGCCAGACCGCTGCAAATACGGACGCGATGATTACAAACATATTCGTGCCGGTGCTTGTTGTTGCAAGTGACCATTCGGGTTTTTCGATCAGTTTTAAGAAACGGGCGGCTCCCTTATTGCCCCGCTTTGCAGCCTGCCTCAGTTTTATCCTGTTTGCAGAGAGGATAACCATCTCGGATCCTGAGAAGAATCCCTGAAATATAACGCATAAGGTTATCGCAAAAATATAAAGACAGTTGTTCACTTTAATTCCCTGTCATATTCGTCATGAATTTCTCCGAACAACTCACCGAGAAGATCGTCCATTGTTAAAAGACCTGTAACTTTATCCTGTTTATTTATACAAATAGCGATATGTATCCGTTTTTTCTTCAAAATATGAAACAGATCATCTGTCTTGATGTTTTCATCAACAAAAAAGGGCTTTCGGCAAATTTTCTGAATCGTATTTCCATCCCCACCGGATTTAGTAGTGTTGATTTTTAAGAGATCTTTTGTATAAAGAATCCCGACTATGTTGTCGAAACGGTTTCTGTATACGGGTATTCTTAAAAACCGGCGCTGCTGCACTGCTATTACGGCTTTTTCAATGGTCATATCTTCGGACAGGGAGAATATCTCATTTAAAGGCGTCATAATTTCAAAAGCGTGGGTGTCACTGAATTCAAAAACATTATGTATAAGATCCCGTTCAGCCTTGTTAATCTCTCCGCTCTCATGGCTTTGATCAACTAGAGCCCTGAATTCATCTTCCATTATGGCCGTTGAAATATGACGTTTTTCAAATCCTGCAATTTTTGAAAGCATTACAGAGACGTTATACAATATAAATCTTAATGGAAAAATTAATTGTGAAAAAAAATACAGAGGCGCGCTGACAAACGGCGCAATCCTTTCATTATAGGTCAGGGCGAGTGTTTTTGGTATAACTTCCGCAAAAATAAGCGTTACCGGCATCATTACCGCTATCGCAATCCATTCTCCATGATCCTTATTGAATGACATAAAAAGAGACGCTGCAATAACGGAAGCCGCGATATTGACCATGTCGTTTCCGATAAGAATGGTTACTATGAGTTTTCTGGGTCTCGACAACAGTTTATTGATTAATAATGACTTTTTATCGCCTGTCCTTTTAATCCGCTCACGTTGGATTGAAGACAACGAAAAAAGGGCGGTCTCGGAACCTGAAAAAAATCCCGAAAATATGAGAAGAAGCAGGATTATGGATATATTCAGCAGCAAATAAGATTCCTCACCCCGATAAACGGGACTCTTTTCAGCGCCCCCTTGAGGGGCAGAAAAACGCAGGAAATAATTTCTATCTTACAAATAAAAGATTATTGAAAAAAGGCTGTAAATTGTTTATTATATATGATGACTTTTTATGAATACATCAAATATATATCATTATGTTTCATTTGCAAATATATAGATTATTTTTGTATCGATGAACCGGAAACATTGAGCGCATTCCCAAATAATAAAAATCAATTTTGACGGCATCGTAAAAAGTACTATTTTTACCACGAAGGCCACGAAGAGCACGAAGGATGGGAAAAAATATATAATCTTTTCATCTTCTTATACTTCGTGTTCTTCGTGGTTTTATAAAATTATTACGCTTTTACGGCTTCCAACGAAGTCAATTTTATGATCAAATGTAATTTGTTAATATTCTTTAATAATATTGGTTCAAGCTGTTTTTGCCTTCGTTTAATATAGAATGCCGTTCACGGCATAAAATTGCTTTTTACGAACTCATCAAACTTACATGAGGATTTATTCTTAATGGGCAAGTTATTTGGAACAGACGGAATCAGAGGCATTGCGAATGAATATCCGATGACGCCTGAAATGGCGGTTAAAATAGGAAAATCGGTTGCCTTAAAGTTCAAAAATGAAGGGGGTTACTCCTCAATAATTATTGGCAGGGATACACGTTTATCAGGTAACATGATTGAATATGGCTTGGTTTCCGGTATTTGCGCTATGGGCGTTAATGCATTGATTGCTGATGTTATACCCACACCCGGGATTGCATTTCTTACGTCGTCTTTAAAAGCAAATGCGGGTATCATGGTATCAGCTTCTCACAATCCGTTTTATGATAATGGAATCAAGTTATTTAACAGCGATGGTTATAAGCTTTCCGATAAAGAAGAAGCTGAGATTGAGAATATAATATTTGATAACACTCAATTATCCAATAATATCTCAAGTAATAATATAGGTTATGTCCATGTAATTGATAATGCATTAACCCGATATTCAAACTTCCTTAAAAGCGCTCTATCAAACAAACTCTCGTTTAAAGGCATTAAAATCGTAATAGATTGTTCAAATGGAGCAACTTATAAAATAGCTCCGGCTCTCTTTTCTGATCTTGGAGCAGAGGTTATCCCCTTAAATATTTCCCCAGAAGGAACGAATATTAATGACAATTGCGGATCCGAGCACACGGAATATGTCATAAAAAAAGTGTTGGAAAATAAAGCTGATATAGGAATTGCATTTGACGGTGATGGAGACAGGCTCATAGCGGTTGATGAAAATGGGAATATTTTATCAGGGGATAAAATACTTGCAATAAGCGCAACCATAATGAAGGGAAAGGGGATGCTGGCGAATAATCATGTTGTCAGTACGGTCATGAGCAACATGGGACTGGTCTCATTATTTAAGGAAAAAGGAATAAATCACACCATGTCTCAGGTTGGTGACCGGTATGTAATGCAGGAAATGATAAAAACAAGCGCTATACTCGGCGGGGAAGATTCCGGACATATTATTTTCTTAAATTATCAGACAACCGGAGATGGAATACTGACTGCCTTAAAATTAATTCAATTTATGTCGGAAGAATCAAAACCGCTTTCGGAGCTTGGGAAAATCATGACTGTCTATCCTCAGGTGTTAATGAACATCACTGTTTCACGTAAACCCGATATAAATGATGTTTCGGAACTTGCCGATGCGGTCAAGAATGTTGAACATATTCTTGGGGAGAAGGGAAGGGCGCTTGTCCGGTATTCAGGAACTCAGCCTGTTTGCAGGGTAATGGTTGAAAGTCAATCTCAGGGTGAAACGGAAAAGCTTTGCAGATTTCTGGCAGATAAAGTAAAAGAATATATCGGATAATTAGTTTCCATCCGGAAATGGCCCTTTTGAGCGATCTCGGCGTCAATCTGCGGGATTTC
>CAYVMK010000161.1:0-5538 GCA_964452445.1 uncultured Desulfonema sp.
GCCAAAATGCAAATTCCTATACTATTAAATTAAACTAAATATCGTTGTAGGGTTAAACGGGAAAACGTCTTTGAAATTCTTGAAAAGTATGTTTTCAACAAGGAGAAAACATGAACTTTGAAAAACTGGCCGGAGAAATCGGTTTTGACAAAGAAGATTATCTGGAGTTGATTGAACTTTTTATAAATACAACAACGAGCGATATTGATAAACTGAAAACCGCGATAAATAACGGCGATTTTAATGCTGCCGAAAACGCAGCTCATTCCATGATACGCAAGGCCGTTCTGCTTATACCCCCTCCCAACAAAAACAAGTTCTTATCAAAAAAAGCGGCCATCCGGTGGTAATCTTCAATGTTTTTCTCCCATCCGTTCTAAGGATAGATAGGTGTATCTTTAAATTTTGTTCAGCTATCAGCTTTTAAAAAAATATATATCTTCCCAGCGCCCAACTCCATCTGTGCCGGGGGGGGACGAACAAGCAAAGCCCCGGCTTTTTTTAAAGGAAATATATACCTTGAAAATCCTGCTTGACATGCGGGATTTTCAAGATACTGTTGTTATCGATTAAATTCATCATAAACAGGAACTGTTTCCGGTGCTGCGGGTATTGGCTGACCGGAAATCATCGCCGTTAAAACCTGCAGGCTTTGAGACAATTATTTGCTTGAGATTCAATTCGGTAGTGAGGTAATAAGGGCGTCATATTTGGTAATAATTGAAGATTCCCCGCTGCAAGCAACAGGGAATCTTCGACCATAGGGAATAAAGTCTGTTTTTAATTCGCTCGCTAACTCCGCCGCAAGCAGCGGAAAATTCGCTCGCTGTTTCGGTTCAATAAAGCGGTTATGATATCCGGAGAGTGTCGATCGGGATAAACAATATGGTCCAGTGGATTCAAAGCCACGAAGTTATTCTATGGTGGCTGGCTGCAATATCAATCATAACCTTTGTTTCAACCCTGGCAGTTGTGCCATTGCTGGTGGTTAAAATCCCTTCCGACTATTTCGTACATGGAAGGCGTACAGGGTTGCTGTGGGCTGACCGGCATGTGGCAGTGAGGTGGATGCTGGTGCTGGCGAAGAACCTGCTCGGGTACATCTTGATTGCGGCCGGGATTCTTCTGCTGGTGTTGCCGGGTCAGGGTATTCTGACGGTCGTGGCCGGAATAATGCTTTTAAATTTTCCAGGCAAGTACAAGTTTGAGCGGTGGATCGTATCCCGCCATCATGTGCTTCAATCCATCAACTGGGCCAGGCGGCGTGCGGGGCAAGTTCCTCTTGTTCTTGAAGATAGAGAGATTTGACGGCATCGTAAAAAGTACAATTTTTACCACGAAGGCCACGAAGAGCACGAAGAAGGAATAATAGATGAAACTCAAAATTATTTTTATGATTGCTCTTATCTTCATGATTGCGGGATGCGAGTATGAAACTTCTCTTACGGATGAGCACAAAATTCCAGTCAGTAAAGCGGTGTTTGGGCTTTGGGAGGCTGTTCCGGAAAAAGACGGAGTTTCAGATCCCAAAGAAAGATTGATGGTTCTGAAATACACAGATACCGAATATCTTGTCCATTATCCGACAGGATCTGAAGGATTTTACTTCAGGGGATATCCGATCAGAATCGGCGGGGTTTCATGTGTCCAGATCCGGCTGATTGGGGATTCGAACGGTGACATCAAACCTGGAGAAAGAAAGTATCAGGTGGTTTCGTACAAGTTTATAAACGATGAGCTTGAAATAAAAATGCTGAACACGGACCTGGTGGACAAAAATATTAAAGACAGAAATAAACTTAAGACAGCCTTTCTGAAGAATAAGAATAAAGAGGAATTATTCATAAACCCTGTCAGGTTCAGAAAAGCGGTGAAAAAAAGTTGACAACCAGACTCTTAATCGCGTTATGATTTGAAAATGCTGTTCCGCTTGAAATACAGGAATGCGCGCATGAGTGAGAATTTTTCCCAGGAATCGCTTCATCAGATTGCCCTTCCCTGGCTGACTTCTCAGAAGCCCGGCCACCGGTTTAATATTTTCACGGATACAGGTGATTTTTACCGTATTGAATACGGAGATATCGTCATCTTAAACAATGTTCCGTATTTGGTGCGCCATAACGCCAAAGAAGGGCGTTTCGGTATCGACGATGAAGTTAAGTTCTGGGTAAAGCGCGCCATTGACCTGAATACCGGGAAAACGAAGGTCATCAAACTGGTCTTTTACGAGAAATTTTTAGCCCGGGTCGGCGGCATTGAGTTCGAGTGCTTCAGGAGCCCCCGCAAAGAGGCGCGTATTCTTGATCTAGTCGGAGATCATGCCAATTTCATGCACGGCTTTTCAGTTCCGGATGATAAGGGCAACATCGTCCGGATCATCGATTTAATCTACGGTAAAACACTTGCCGACCATGTCGGGGATACGGCATCCGGGATGGATCATGAAACCTATTTTCACCGGCATTTTCCTGATATTCTGGACAATTTTATAGAATGCGTGGAAGCCATCCGTTTTCTGCATGAGCATGGGGAAAAGCACGGGGATGTCCGCAGAGATCACATCATTTTAGACAGGGATACCGGCCGGTGCCGCTGGATCGATTTTGACTATAATTTCCGTCACAGGGAAAACATGTACAGTTATGACATGTTCGGTCTGGGCAACGTCTTTATGTATCTTGCCGGAATGGGAGATGTCCTGATCGCCGACATTAAAAAGGCAAATAGCCCGGCAGTCTCGGAATTGAGAGATGAAGATATGAATATTGTATTCAACAACCGGGTCGCCAATCTTAAAAAAGTATATCCCTATATTCCTGACAGCCTCAACCGGATACTGATGCATTTCTCGAGGGGCGCGAACATGTTTTACGATAACACTGTGCAGTTGCTTGATGACCTGAACGAATTTAGATCCGATTTTGCCGGCAAGCAAGGAGGAATATGAAATGAAACATGCTGTTAACAGAAATATACTGATTGCTGCAGATGAGTCTGATAACTCCAGGAGAGCCGTACAATACGTGGCAAACCTTCTGGGTGGTGTTAAAAAATTTAAAGTTACAGTGCTTCATGTCATACGTGAGCCGGAGGAAGACTTCTTCCCTGCCGAAACTGAAAAAGAGAAATGGTATCAGGACTACAGGCGTAAGGCGGATCTGATGCTTGAGGAATACCGCCGGATGTTTGTTGATGCAGGCTTTGATTCTGAAGATGTTTTAACCCGGTCAACCGTCCGCTATTGTCCTTCAATGGCTGAGTGTATCCTGGCCGAGCGGGATAACCTGGAGTACGGCACGCTCGTCATTGGAAGGAAAGGGCTTTCGCACAAAGAAGATTTTCTCTTCGGAAGCATCTCCGGAAAGATCGTCAGAACCGCCCGCAACTGCACTGTGTGGGTTGTGGAATAACCTGGTAAAAAAACCTTATTTCACCCCTTTGAATAATTCGAGATACCGGCCGTATCCTTCCTTTTCAAGGTCTTCCTTCGGGATAAACCTCAGGGATGCCGAATTGAGGCAGTATCTCAGGCCTGCCGGCTTAGGCCCGTCCGGGAACAGGTGCCCAAGATGAGAGTCTCCTTTTTTGCTTCTAACCTCGGTGCGGGTCGTAAAGAGGCCTTTATCAATTTTTTCCACTATGTTTTCCGGCGCAAGAGGTCTTGTAAAACTCGGCCATCCGGTTCCTGAGTCGTACTTGTCAAGGGAACTGAAAAGGGGCTCTCCCGACACTATATCCACATATATGCCGTGCCTCTTGTTGTCCCAATATTCATTATGAAAAGGCGGTTCCGTGCCTTCTTCCCGGGTTACCTTGTACTGAAGCGGTGTGAGCTTGTTTCGCAGCGCTTCCGGAACAGATTTCACGTTCTTTGTTGACGGCAAAGGGCAGGATCCGCCCCCGTAATCCCCCCAGAAATTTTTTGCAAACTGGTCCCTGCCCGAATTTGACCGGTAAGAATTGTAATGAGAAGGATTTTTCTTATAGTAGTTCTGGTGATAATCCTCTGCCCTGTAAAATGCGGTGAAAGGCAGGATATCCGTTACAACCGGTTTGTTGAAACGGCCTGATTTTGCAAGCTCTGACTTTGATTCCTCCGCCTCCTTTTTCTGTTCTTCATTGTGATAAAAAACGGCAGACCGGTACTGAGAGCCCCGGTCAACGAACTGGCCGCCGGAATCGGTGGGATCGATGTGACGCCATAATACCTGCAGGAGCTCTTTATAGGTTACCTCGGCAGGGTTATAAATGACCTGTATTGCTTCAACATGACCTGTTGTTCCGGCTGAAACTTCTTTATAGCCCGGGTTTTCTTTATGGCCGCCCGTGTAGCCGGATATTACTTCTGTTACGCCCTTTACCTTCTCAAAATCAGATTCCGTACACCAGAAACAGCCGCCTGCAAAAGTTGCCGTTTGCAGATTCTTGTTTTCTTTTGTCATGTCACTGCCCGCCTTGCTTTCATTGCCGTTAAAAAACATATATCCTGATATTAAGAAAAAAGCCGCTATGGCTGAAATTAAAGTCTTCATATCATAAACCTCCTCCGATAAGTCTTAAACCTCAAACAGCGAGCGTATTCCGCGCTGTTTGCAGCGGAAAACTTCAATTCCGTTCCCGCCTGTAATGGGAAAACTAAGCATTATTTATACCGATGCAAGGGGGGCATGATCTTTCCGTCCTGAGTAAGAGAAACGTCTCCGATCGGATGTTCTGTAAAGCTCTCGAATCCTGGAATCCTTGAATCCTTATCAGGATCACCAACTCTTTTGGAAGTGACCTTAAATTATTGCTTTCCGCCTTTTCGTAGCATATATTGCGAGGCAGAATTTCAATAAAATCATATCGGAGGGAATTGAGTATGACTGCACGTGCAAAAAAAGCGAAGAGAGACATTGAAAAGGGGTATTCTTTAAATCAATTTACCGAAAAGCTCAGAAGGCTTGCAGACTGCCTTGAACAGGGGAAGAGGTTCCGTATTCAGATCGACGGCGAACGGGTAACAGTGCCAGGCGGCGCCGTAGTCAATATTGAACATGAAAGGGGAAAGAGGGAAGAGGAGATCGAATTCCAGATAAAATGGTCCTCTGTTAAATGAATATCAAATATCATAACGGATCCCGGGAAGAGGTATCATATGAAAGCGATTCGGATAATGTTTTGCGTAATTATTGGGATTTTTATCGCAGATGCCGCTATTGCTAAAATCTACCGCTTGAAGGACCAGAACGGAAATTATTATTATAAAGATATTCCCGAAGCGGGTGATTCTAATGAGGTTCCGGCTCAGCGTAAAGCACAGACCGGCAGATCGGGACTAAAGGACATGGAAGCAGAATTATCCGCTCGATTTAATCCGGCCGGAGCTGTTGAAAAGGCGTCCATGGCTACCGTAACGGTCAAAACATCAATGGGGACAGGCTCAGGCTTTTTTATCACTTCAAACGGCCATATCATAACAAACAAGCATGTTCTCCGCGGGGATGAAAAACGAATGGAGGAAGCTGATGCCAATATTAAAAAAATCGATGCCGAAGC
>CAYVMK010000162.1:0-5534 GCA_964452445.1 uncultured Desulfonema sp.
AGGGCAATTATTGTCTTTTATTCTTTTGGTCTCTTAAATTCTACGCTACCAAAAAATTGGCGAACTTGGGTTAAGACTTTAGGCTTTTCTAAATGAGGTCCAATGTCTAAAAGCTTATGGTCTAATGTCGGAATCACAGTGTTAGCCATAAAATTATTGACATACAATCGTTATCTCTGTAAGCATCTTTATTTGAAAAACAAGTTCTTATATTAATATTTAAGCAACGAATATCATATACAACATTTTATTAAACATGAAACTGGCATTCTGTTTATTTAATTACTTCCCTTATGGTGGTCTGGAACGAAACTTTTTGAAAATTATCATGGAGTGCCTCGTCAGAGGCCACTCTGTAAATGTTTTTACAATGAGCTGGGAAGGAGAAAATCCAACTAGGGCAACCGTTACCTTGGTTCCATACCGGGGTCAAAGCAATCACCGTCAGGTTGCCTCATATGCCGCCAACCTTTCAAAATTTCTGAAGCGAACATCCTATGACCTTATTATGGGGTTTAATCGAATACCCGGACTTGATCTTTACTATGCGGCAGATGTCTGCTATGTTGCGCGGATACAAAAAGAACACTCGTTTTTGTCACGATTTACTCCACGCTACCGCCTTTTTTCCGCATTTGAACAGGCTGTTTTTTCCAAAGATTCACCAACTGAGATTATAATCCTCGCGGAGAAGGGAAAAACCATTTATCAATCTTTATATGGAACACCGGAGAACAGATTCCACTTGGCGCCACCAGGCGTAAGCAAAAATCATATTCGCTCCTCTCTCGGCGCAGAAGGCCGGAAGAAGATCAGAGAGAAAATAGGTCTCGCCAAAGATGATAATTTTCTTTTAATGATAGGATCGCATTTCCATACCAAGGGAGTGGACCGATCAATAAAAGCCCTGGCTTCCCTGCCTCTGTCTTTGCGAAAATCAACGTATCTTTTTATCATTGGCAGGGGTAAAGAAAAGCAATATCACAACCTGGCACAAAGACTCGGTATTTCCGGCAATGTTCGTTTTCTGGGCGTAAGGGATGATGTCCCTTTGTTTTTGGCCGGAGCTGATTTTGTTCTCCAGCCTTCACGTACCGAAAACACTGGCAATTCGATTGTTGAGGCCCTTGTTGCCGGCATTCCCGTAATGGCAACAGAATCATGCGGCTATGCTTTTCATGTTGATCGTGCTCAGGCAGGCATGATAGTAGCAGACTTTCCTTTTAGACAGAAGAGAATGAATACCATGCTTGAGGAAATGATTGCCTCGCCGAAGAGGGAAATGTGGCGGGAAAATGCGCTATCATATGCTGACAGGACTGACCTGTATAATCGCGTCAAAGTCATAGCTGACCTGATTGAAACTGTCGCGGCAAAACAGAAAGTCATGGCAAAAGACTCATGAACCACTCCAACTATTGTGATCCGATTTCGTACCAGGAAAAGTTGAGCGCTTCCAATGAACGCCTGATAATTAATCAAAGCTACCGGAATTTATTGTCTGATATCGGCTTTACAACCTTTACCGCAGTGTGGTCCTACGAGGGTGGTGAATTAATTAAACAAAAAGGGGAAAGAAGCGTCATCCGGGTACAATTTCCACTTAAAAGAAGCCACATTATAAATGATTGCCAAACAGCAGATAAAGATACTTTTTTCTATATCAAAAAACATCGGCAACGAATCAACTTATGGCAAAGACTGCAATGCATTATTAGGCCTGCATATTTTTTCACCGAAGGATTAAAAGAGTTTCATAACTACTGCGATTTCCGCCAAAAGGCTTTAGGAACAGCCTTTCCCGTAGCTGCCGGCATGAAATTTTTTTCCTTTTTTCATGCTGCTTCCTTTTTTATTACCCATGACTTCTCTCCGCTTATTGATCTGGAAGATATCGTTCTCAAGCATCCGGCAACCCTTCAAGGTGATAATAATCGCGCCAAAAAAAGAAACATCTTGCGAGAAATAGCTGTTTATGCCAGAAGAATGCATGATTGCGGCATGAATCACAAAGATTTTAACGCTACCCATATCCTCCTTCAAAACCTGGATACGCAGCTGCCACAAGTTGCTCTTTTTGACTTACAGCGTGTGGACGAGAATCCGTTGAATCGTTTGCGTTGGCCTATCAAGGCGCTCGCCGAATTAAACTATACTTTACCACCTTCCATTTTTAGCGAAAATGACAGAGTTTTTCTTTTCTTGTCATATAAAGGGAAAAAACGACTTTCTGCCATTGACCAATTGCAATACAGGTGGATCTGCAGGAAAACTGACAAAATCGCCAGACACAGTGAGAAGAGATGTCTTGCTACCAAGATGACCAAAACAGGGTAAAACCCGACAAAGCATTCTCCAGCTTAAGAGAAGCTTTTTTCAAGACCATGGACTTCACCAAAAAAAACACAGACTTATTGTTTTCCATTCATGGTAATTGCGCCGGAAAATATGAGCAACAGGTAATGATGATGATGCGCGGCGAATTGCCCCCAGGATGGCAATGGATCCCATGTTCACAGAACTCGGTAGTAGCCGCTACAATCGAAAGTCCTATTGTTTATTACAAAGAATTTCTGTCAAGAAGCAAATTTGAGAAAATAAAAGCGATTATTCGTGGCAGCCGTTGCAAACGCGCATGCAAACAGGCAGGTATTTTAATTTCTGTCGGACTGCCTGCTCCCGGAATCCTATGCTGGGGGAAGGGGGGTGAAAATGATTTTATGATTTCGGAAGGTTTTAACGGCATTGGTTTTTTTCAGTATCTCCTCACGAATTTCTTTCCTCCTCGCACCCCTGCAAAGATCAAAGAAAAGCGTTTATTACTCAAAGCAGCAGGATCATTTATCGGGAAACTTCATTTCAAAGGAATAGTTCATGGCGACCTTAGGCAGAACAATCTGTTAGTCAAAAAGGATGGCAAAGATTTTCAATTCAGTTTCATTGATAATGAAAGCAATTATAGATGGAGATACATTCCTGTTTCACAGATTGTTAAAAACCTCGTCCAGTTTTCAATGTCCTCTGACAACCTTTTAACCCGAACTGATTTGATGCGCATATTCCTTGCTTACAGAGCAAACTATCCGCGTTTTTCAGGTCGAAAAGAGAGGAAACTGTTACAAACCGTCTTTACCCGCAGCAAGTCCCGTATTTTGGATAAAAAAGTTGAATGTGACATAAGCATTAACTGTCAACCACTGCTAAAGGAAGAATTTTTCCGAGGTGAATACGCCAAAGGGAGCGTTGTGGCAAAACAGTTTTCACGGGGTGTTGATCCGGCACAGTGGTTTAAGATGGGCAACATTACGCTGAAACAGGATAAAAACATAACCGTCAAATTGCTGGCAGGACCGGGGGGAGATGTTGTTGTAAAATGTTTTACTTCAAAGAATTTATTGCATTGCATCAATATCTGGTTAAAAAGGGAACGTGTACTTCGTATGTGGAAAATGGCTCACTACTTCAAAGCCCTTGATATTCCAATTGCTTCTCCTTTGGGCTATGTACTTGAAAGAAAAGGATTATGGAGCACGGTAAGTTATTTTTACAGTCAGTATCTTGCGGATACCTGCAACCTTGTTGTTCTTTCTCGAAACAGAAAAGATTTTCCAAACTGGCTGGAAAATGAAAAGATAATATCTCGTATTGCACGGTTACTAGCTACGCTGCATAATAATGGCTTCTATCATGGAGACACAAAATGGGCAAATATTCTGGCAAATGCAAACACAGGAAAATTTTGGCTCATCGATCTGGACGGAGCCTCACGGATCAGATCGGTTTTAGACAGGGGAGTACGAAAAGACCTTAGTAGATTTATTGTCGATATGATTGAAAATGAGATCCCAAAACATTTTCTGGGAGAATTTGTGTCAGAATATTGCAAGGTAAGAAGGTTAAACAAAGAACATGTGATACAAAAAATTAATCCACATATATCACGAACACTTGAACGGCATAAAAGAAAAAGAAATATCTCTATACGGCATGATAACAAAATCATCTAATTCATGGAAGCAAGCATTATGAGGCAGAATCCAATTAAATATGATTATATCATATTAGAATTAGAGCTTTTTAAACCGGCAACTACTTAACCGGCACAATTTTTGGCCAAAACAATGTGATAAGTTCAAAAGCATGCTTTATCATTTTTTTATAGACAACATTTTCTTTATCTTTTTTGCTCTTCTGCGTTTTCGCCTTGCAATATATTCGGGATATAGGTCAGGGTAAAATCTTTTCCATCTTTTATGAAGCCAGAGCCACTGGTCCGGATATCTTCGCACGGCGTTTTCGACTGCATCGGTCATGATCTGTGTGTTTGTCCTCAAATCATTCCGCAAATCTCTAGTTCTCACCAATTGAACAGGCGGTTCTATAATGATTGTAAGTTTTTGGTCTTCTTCCCTTACGCAGAAAACAGGCAGAACCGGGCTCTTGCATCTCAATGCAAGCATTGCTGCAGCCGGAGTAACGGTGACTTTTTTGCCGTAAAATACAAGTTCCACTCCTTCCGATTTTGTAGTGCCCTGGTCAATCAGCAAGGCAAGTATTTTTCCTTTCCGAAGCGTCTGCATCATTTCAGGCAGGGCGCCTTCTTTGTCAATTATTAAATTTCCGAAACGTGTTCTCAGCTTAAATATCCACCTGTTGATAATCCCTGATTCTATCTTTCTTGCGACAGATGTTACAGGATATCCGAAATAACAGGGAGCAAACAAAGATGCTGCCTCCCAGTTTCCGAGATGAGCTGAAATAATAATAACGCCTTTTCCGCCCTCAACCGCATCAAGCAGATGTTCTTCTCCCCTTATTTTGATATTCCGGAGAAAATCTTCTTTAGAGAAGAAAGCCATCTGAAGAATCTCTAAAATCGTAATTCCAAGATTCTGGAAAATTCTCCTTGAAACCTTGCATATCTCCTCATCCGCCCATTCGGGATAAGCAAATTTCAGATTTCTCGTTACTATCCGCCTGTGGGGCATATCGAGATAATATATAAGCGCCCCCAGAATTTTGCCCCATAAACATAGAATGTTTTTATGGATTGCGGCAAACAGATGCATTTTTTAACCTTTCCCCCCGTCTCTTCCCTTTCCCTTCTGTCTTCATCCCGGCATGATACAAGACCCAATATCACAGCCGCCTGCCTTTAGTCCACACCTGCGTTTAAAAAGGCATATTTAAGGCGTTGTACAAAGCCGTCAATTATTCGACTTGGCATTTGATTAACTGCCTGATACAGGATATTAATACGGCACAAATCGAGAGCTTTAAATTAGGACGCAGATTTTCGCCGATATCTGCAGATAATTATCTACTCTTTTTATATAATATATCTTTAAGCGGGCTTTGATTTTGATATGATTTTCCGGTATGAGTAAACCATGCATTATGAAGGCAACATAATACGACCCCCAAGCGAAGCCGACAGCATCCTCCTCCAGATAACCGTGGGATGCTCGCGGAACAAGTGCACCTTCTGCGGCGCGTACATAGGTGAGCGCTTCCGGACTAAACCCGATTCAATC
>CAYVMK010000163.1:0-5524 GCA_964452445.1 uncultured Desulfonema sp.
TCTATCTGCGGATATCGGCGAAAATCTGCGGCCTAATTTTTTAAGAAACAGCAGATATTGAGGAGTAAGGAACTTATGGATTCAGCATTAATACCCAGGGGAGTTAAGCGCTGTCCGACATGGCAGTTTGCCTTGTGGATAGGCGCGGCCGGTGCGGTACTGTTATGGGGCGTTTTTGCCATGCTGCTTTGCTGGTTCAAGGGACTCAACCAGACCAATATGAATGACGCTTACGGCTTTGCACTGTGGATCTGGGCCGACCTTGCGGTTATAGCTCTGGGGGGCGGGGCGTTTTTTACCGGATTTTTAAGATACATTGTCGGGAAGGATGAACTGAAAAACATAATCAACTATGCCGTTCTTATCGGCTTCATTTGTTACAGTTCCGCTCTTCTCATACTTGCCATAGATATCGGGCAGCCGCTGAGAGGCTGGTTCATTTTCTGGCATGCAAACGTGCACTCCATGCTTACCGAAGTGGCTTTCTGCCTTACATGCTATTTCGGCGTTCTTACCATAGAATATGTTCCGCTTATCCTTGAAAATCGCCGGATTGACAAGGTTCCCTTCTTTCACAGGCTTGGCCACAACATGCATGAGATAATGGCCGTTTTCGCGGCAACCGGGGCATTCCTCTCCTTTTTCCACCAGGGCTCACTTGGTGGAGTATCCGGAGTTCTTTTCGGTCGTCCGTTCGGTTACAGGGAAGGAATATTTATCTGGCCGTGGACATTTTTTCTCTTCACTTGGTCGGCTGCCGCCTGCGGACCCTGTTTCACAATTCTGATAACCAGAATCACCGAAAAGATAACAGGGAAAAAACTCGTAAAGCAGAATGTGATTGAGCTTCTTGCAAAAATTTCAGGCTGGATGATAGGAACTTATATAATAGCGAAAATAATCGACACATGGTACTGGGCTAAAGTTACGGCTCCTGCCGCCGGATTCAACCTTATGGATTTTTATTCAAACAATCCTTTCTATGGGATCTGGATACTTGTGCTTGAAATAGTTATTTGCGGAGTCGTTCCCGCGATAATACTAATATCTGAAAAAGGGCGTAAGAATCCGGCTGCGCTGATGACCGCCGTAGTTCTTGCGGTCATAGGGCCGTGTGTCAACCGGTGGGTAATGGTTCTCCAGGTAATGGCTGTGCCTGTATTGACTTTTGAAAGCTGGGCGATATATTATCCGAGCTGGCAGGAAGTTGCAACCACTATCCTGCCTGTTGCGTACGGTGTAATTCTTATATCGTTGTCATACCGTTATCTGCCGATATTCCCGCAGGAGCAGGAACTGAATCCGGAGGCTTAAAAGGCGCCGGTTTTATTGTGGAGGTAAATCATGTTTCCTTTTTGTTTTGAATGGATGTGGGATATGTCCCATATGGTCTTTATGGGCGGACTCTGGTATGCTCTTACAATTATAGGACTCGGAATGACGTTCTGTATCGGCAAGGCTTTTTATGATACCTTCCTTGATAAGGGCAAAGATGATCATCACCATTAGAAAAATGTAAATACCGTCAAATCAAAAGGCGCTTGACCCTTTAATTTTCCGGGGAAGCGCTTTTTTGTTTTAAGGAAACGAGGGGAAGAATGGATAAAATAATTGTAGAAGGAGGGCATCCCTTGAGAGGCGAGGTCAGGATAAGCGGCGCAAAAAATGCGGCTCTTCCCATTCTTGTCTCCTCGTTGCTTGCCGACGGACCTTGCACATATTCGAATGTTCCCGATTTAAAAGATGTTGAGAGCACAAAAGAGCTTTTGATAAACCACGGCGCCGGAGTAGAAACGGATGGGCACACCGTCAGAATCGATGCAGGGGGGCTCAATAACTCTGAGGCTCCGTATGATCTTGTAAGAAAGATGAGAGCGTCCATACTTGTTCTCGGTCCCCTTGTTGCCAGACTGAAAAAAGCAAGGGTCTCCCTGCCGGGCGGATGCTCGATCGGCGCACGCCCCATTAACCTGCACCTTAAAGGACTTGCCGCGCTCGGAGCAAAAGTTGAACTGGTGCACGGGTATGTTGAAGCAAGCGCTGAAACCTTAAGAGGCGCAGAAATATTTTTCGACACGGTCACAGTGACGGGAACTGAAAACCTCATGATGGCCGCAGTCCTTGCCGAAGGCGTTACCATTCTTCGTAATGCCGCAAGGGAGCCGGAGGTTACGGCTCTTGCCGATGTATTGAATAAAATGGGCGCAAAAATAGAAGGGACTGGCACATCGGTATTGAAAATAACAGGCGTTCCCTCCCTGGAACCCGTATCCGTATCCATTATACCCGATAGAATAGAGACCGGCACATTCATGGTATCTGCAGCCCTTTCCGGAGGAGATATAAAGATATTAGACTGTGAACCCTCTTACCTTGAATCTATTATTCACAAGCTGAGGCTGACCGGCTCCGATGTCAAAATCGAAGGCAATACGATGAGTGTAAAGGGAGGAGATAAAATCACAAGTATAGATATAAAGACAATGCCCTATCCGGGATTTCCCACAGACATGCAGGCCCAGTTCATGGTGCTGCTCTCCGTTGCGAAAGGTTTCAGCGTAATAACGGAAACTATTTTTGAAAACAGGTTCATACACGTAAGCGAACTGAAAAGACTGGGAGCGGACATAAAGGTTTCGGGAAACACGGCCATGATTACAGGTGTTCCGATGCTGATGGGAGCTCCCGTAATGGCAACGGATCTTCGGGCGAGCGCATCCCTGATACTTGCGGGACTTGCCGCTTCAGGCACAACAGAGGTCAGCCGCGTGTACCATCTTGACCGGGGATACGAGGCTATAGAAAAGAAATTTGCTTCCCTCGGGGCAAAGATAAAAAGAGTGAAAGCATAGATTACGACGGCTTTGTAAAAAGTCATTCTGCTTAAGTTGCGCTTCATCTTTTGTCATTGCAGCGTACTTATATGTACGCTTCATTCCTCAAGATTTGCGCGCCTTGCATAATGAGCTTTTTACTTTGCCGTCTGAATTTTGACTTCCAACGAAGTCGACTAAGAAAGTCCGCCCTCATTTTCATTTGCAACCGGAAGGTTGACGCATGAATCGCGATATTTACTTTCGTCCTGTTATTCCCCTCCTGATATCAATGATTGCAGGCTTATCATGCGGTCTCTGGTTTCCGGGGCACAGCGTATGGGCATATCTTGCCGTAACCTTCTGCTCCGGCGTTTTACTCATAAAGATTATCGGAAAAAAATCCGCAGTATTCCTGCCGCTGTTTCTTTTTTTTTCTCTCGGATATATTTCCATACAGCCCTGGTTTCCTGAAAAACTTCCGGCTTCCCACATAGTTAATTATACCGATTCCCATCCCTTTAACATATCGGGACAGGTAATAGAGAGCCCCGAAATCAGGAATAAGCGGTTAACATTCGTGCTTCTTGCCGAAACGGTTGAGGATAACGGGAAAATTATTCCTGTTTCGGGGAAGATCAGTGTAAAAGTTTTAAACACCATTCCGGAAATATCAACAGGGGATAAAGTTTATTTTAAAAGCGGCATAAGGTCTGTCAGAAATTTCAACAATCCGGGAGGATTTGATTTTAAGAGGTATATGGCTTTTAACGGCATAAGCGGCGCTGCATATGTCGCAGGGGAGAAGATCAGGGTTGAACAAAATGAAGAGAATATAGAATGGAAACGGATGATCGAAAATGCACGGAAAAAATTTTCCCTTTTGATAGAAAATTCGGCTCCTTCCGGCGAGGCGGGAGTTTTAAAAGCCCTTGTGATCGGGGATCAGAATTCCATCACTCCTGAAATTCGGGAGGATTTTAACCGGACAGGCACAAGCCATATTCTTTCAATTTCAGGGCTTCATGTTGGGATTGTCGCAACAGTTTCGTTCCTGTTTTTTAATAAACTCCTTTCATATTTTAATCTGTTTCTCTGGAATGCCTGGACAAGAAAAGGCGCGGCAATTTTATCCCTTCTTCCTGTTATAATATACGGGCTGCTTGCCGGGATGTCGCCTTCAACGCAGAGGGCGGTCATCATGATTTCGGTTTTTCTTATGAGCTTTTTTGTTGAGAGGGAGCAGGACGCAATAAATACTCTTGCTGTTGCGGCGTTGCTGGTCCTTGTCCTTCATCCCCCATCCCTTTTTCTGATATCTTTTCAGCTCTCTTTTTTATCTGTTTTTTTTATCATTCTTGGAATGAATCACACGCTTTACGGAAAGAACAAAAAAAGCAATGCAGAGGAAGGGTGGCGGTTCAGGCTGCAAAGAAAGTTTGCCGCATTTTTCCTCGTTTCTTTTTTTGCGACAATCGGAACATTTCCGGTTGTCATATACTATTTCAACCAGGTATCTCTTGTCGGACTTGCTGCAAATTGTGTTGCAGTGCCTTTAATCGGATTTGCCGTTGTGTCGGCAGGACTGCTCTCTTTTTTTATTTATCCGGTAAGCAGTCTTGTTTCCGTATGGCTTATAAAGGCGAGTTCGCTAATTTTAGGGGGTTCGCTTGAATTTATAAAGTATTTTGCGAAACTGCCGTTTGCGTCAATTAAAACGGTAACGCCGTCATATTTTGAAATAACCTGGTACTATTTATTGCTGGGAGCAGTTTTCGTTATTTTACAGGGAACAGACTGGAAAAATGAAAGAAAAAGAGACGGGAGCGTTTTTGAACGAATTAAACTGAGAGCGCCGTTTATTGCAATACTATTTTTGATAATTGCCGGATATGCGGATGTATGGTACTGGCTTGACAAGAGGTTTCTGCAGGAAGATCTCAAAGTAACGGTCATTGATGTCGGGCAGGGAACTTCCACCCTTCTTGAGCTTCCGGGCGGCCATAATGTTCTTGTTGACGGAGGCGGATTTTCAGATAATTCAATCTTTGATGTGGGAGAAAAAATAACAGCTCCCTTTTTGTGGCGCAAAAAGATAAAGAGTGTGGATACTCTCGTTCTTTCACACCCGGACAGCGATCATTTAAACGGCCTTTTGTATATCGCAAAAAACTTTAACGTAAAGGAGATATGGTCAAACGGAGAGGCTGAGGACAGCCTCGGATACAAAAAATTGCTTGAGATCATTAAAGAAAAAAATATAAAGATGGAAGATTTTAATGGGATAAGAAGGAATAGAGTCATAAACGGGACTGTGTTTAAAATCCTGTATCCGGAAGCGGGATTTAAGGAAAAAAGTGAGAAATGGAGGAAAGGGGATAACAGCTCCCTTGTTTTAAAAGCCGTATTCGGATCAAAGTCATTTCTTTTTACGGGAGATATAAAGACGAAAGGGGAATACGATCTTGTGAAGACGTCCGGAAATAGCTTGAAGAGCACGGTTCTGGTTGTGCCGCACCATGGAAGCAAGTCGTCCAGTACGGATATATTTATTGATAAGATTGACCCTGAGATTGCAATTATACCGGTCGGGTGGAAAAACAGGTATGAATTTCCTCATCCCGAAGTACTTGGAAGATATAAGTCAAGAAGGTGCAGGATATTGCGTACTGATGAAAACGGCGCCGTGATGATGTCCACGGACGGGAAGT
>CAYVMK010000164.1:0-5524 GCA_964452445.1 uncultured Desulfonema sp.
CGACATGCTTATCCCAAGCTCGCGTACCGCCCAATAACAAAAAAGGCTGCGGGCCCTGACCCGATTTCGTTCCTTTCCCGGCAGAAAGATCTGAGATTTCTCAATATCAGTCAGGCGGATTTTTTACCCGAATCCCTGAACCCTTGAATTCTCGAATCCTCTATAGGATCACCAAATAATTTGGAGATGATCCATAAATATTTACTTTTTAACTGTCAAGAAAGGATTTAAAATTAAGATATTGCAAAAAAATGAGGTTTTGATAATCTGTTAGAATAAACTTAACATAAAATGAACGGATACTGACTGCCGGCATGAATATATTAAAGAACAAAATAAGGAAATGGATCAACCGGATCCTTCAGGATTCACATAATCATTTTACCTGCCATCTCCCGGGAAGTATAAGTTTTTTTTCATCCAATACATTGAAACTTTTCTTCTCCGGAATTAAAATCGATTCCGATCAGCTTAATGCGCTTAAATATATTCCTGAAAACGCAATTGTTATTTATGCCGCTAAATTCAAAAGCCACTTCGAGTTTTTATTCTCCTATACCCGGTACAGCGAAAACAAACTCCCCTTTCCCGAAATCGGTTTTGATTACAAGGTGTTCATATGGCAACCCGTACCGCGCATATTCAGAACCATAATTTCATATCTTGATTATTTTTTTCAGAACAAGTCGTTTCCCGATCCCTATAAAAGCGGTTACATAAGAGAAGGGCTTTTAAACGGAAAATCAGCTTTTCTTTCGCTTGTTGAAGACAAGGCATTTTACAGGCGGTTCGTAAAGTCGGAGACCGATCCTTTATCTTACCTGATAGAATTGCAGAAAATAACCGAACGGCCCGTATATATTATCCCGCAAATCATGTCTTTCGGTAAAAATCCCATGCGGACGAATCCTTCTTTAACGGACATTATATTCGGAACTCCCGACAATCCGGGCAGGTTGAGAAAAATAGCCACGCTTTTCAAACATCCCGAAAAGATAATTGTTGAAATATCCGAACCAATCAACCTGAAAAAGATCATCGAATCAGAAGAAATGAAGGAAAGGAGCATAAAATATCAGTCTCTCGTTATAAGGCGTGATTTACTTCTCCAGTTGAATCGTCACCGCCAGAGCATCATCGGGCCGGTGCTCAAACCAAGGGAAGAGTTGAAAGAAAACATATTAACCGGCGCCCGATTTCAGGAATTTCTTTCAAGTTACTCGAAATCCCGAAACCTGCCTGCCTCCCAGATTCGCAAAGAGGTTAACGGGTATATTGAAGAAATTGCGGCAAATTACAATATCGCCGTCATAAGAGTCCTGGCCGCAATAGTCGGATGGATAATAAACACCATGTTCGACGGCTACACCATTAATACAGAGGGAATGAACAAGGTCAAGAACATGTCCATGAAAGGACCTTTGATATTAATCCCATGTCATAAAAGTCATATAGACTACCTTATTCTTTCATATCTGCTTTATAACAACAACATGCCCTGCCCGCACATAGCCGCAGGACAAAATCTTTCATTCTGGCCTATGGGTCCTCTGTTCAGATCAGGCGGCGCTTTCTTCATAAGGCGGACTTTCAGGGGCGCCGCCCTCTATGCAAGGGTTTTTGCCGAATATATATATAAGCTTCTCGAAGAAGGCTTTAATATCGAATTTTTCATTGAAGGAGGGAGAAGCAGAACAGGAAAGCTTATCCTGCCGAAGCTCGGGTTTCTTTCAATTCTTCTTGATGCATATAAAAAAGGGGCCTGCAAGGATATGATAATAGCTCCCATTTTCATAGGATATGACAGGGTTATTGAAGAAGGCTCATACCTTGATGAGCTTGAAGGCAGGCAAAAAGAGCCTGAAAGCTTCTCCCAGGTTATAAATGCAAGAAAATTCCTGAAGAAGAAATACGGAAAAATTTATATCCGGTTTAACGACCCGATCTCTTTGAATGAGTTCTTTGCCGATAAGGATATTCAGATTAAAAGCATGACATCGAAAGAGCAGAACGCCCTTTGCCGGAATCTGGGATACAGAATAATAAATGCCATAAATGATGTTTCAGTTATTACTCCTTTTTCCCTTACCGCATGTGCAATTTTAAACTGCACAAAAAAAAGATTCACATATGAGCACATTCTCTCACATGTCGAAACATATATGAAACACCTCTCTTCACAGGGAGCGAAACTTTCTGATACTCTTATATCCGATTATAAACATGCGATAGAGCAGGTTTTTGAGTCATACATACAGAGAAAATTTATTGAACCGGTTTACAAGGGAAAAATCAGCCATCATAATATCCCGGAATTTTCGGCCAATGCCAACAAGCGCCCTGCAATGGAATATTACAAGAACAACTGCATCTCCTTCTTTGTCCCAGCAGCTATCACCGCGCTTGAAATTCTTAAAATCGAATCTTTCCTGTTTCAGTCTTTCGATCTTCATTCCGGATATGCTTTTCAGCAAAACTTTTTTAAATATGAGTTTGCTTACAATGTCGACAAAACACCTGAATACTTTGTTCGTAAAAGCATAAAGGCATTTATCGACGATTCTGTGCTTGTTCCGCATGAAAGCCTTCCAGACACATACAATGTTACATCAGGCGGGTTAAAGTCTTTGAAACTATTTTCCAATTTTTTAAAGCCGTATTTTGAATCATATCTTGTAGTACTTAACTTTTTAAAGGAGTCTTCCCAGAAAGGAATTGATGTCAAAGATAAGATTAAAAAAATACAGGCTCTGGGCAACCGCATGTATAAAATAAATGAAATTGAGCGTAATGAAGCACTCTCAAAAGTTAACTATGCAAATGCACTGGACTTTTTTGCAAACAAGGGGATTAAAGGTTCTGAAGACACGAATAAAATGGCATTCTACGAAGATGCCGTTCAAAAATACCTGAGCTGTCTGCAATAACTTGATAGTATAGGAATTTGCATTTTGGCCGCAGATGAACGCAGATTTTAGAGATTTTAAATATAAAGAGCTAACAAATAATTCTCCCGGCGCTTCGCGCCGCGAGAATGTGGATATCTGCGAAAAGCTGCGGCATAACTTGCTGAAAAGCTGATATTTCACGAAAGAGCAGTAAAACATGAAAGCCCTGATTCTTGCTGCAGGCCTTGGAACAAGGCTTACCCCGTATACAGATCACACTCCCAAGCCGCTTTTTCCGGTCGGAGGCCGCCCTTTACTCGATATTATAATAAGAAACCTCGAGACGGCCGGATGCGAATCGATCATAATAAACACTCACCATCTTCACGATAAAATAGACGCTTTTTTAAATTCACAGAAATATTCAATATCTGTAACAACGCGCCATGAGCCTGTTATCCTCGGAACAGGCGGCGCCATAAAAAACGCATCCGATTTCTGGAACAACGCCCCTTTTATCGTCATTAACAGCGATATCTTTACCGATATAGACCTGCGCGAGGTATACGGATTTCATCTTGGCCATAATCATCCGGCAACCCTTGTATTAACCGATTATGAAGAATTCAATAATGTCCTGGTTGGTGAAGACAATTTCATCCTCGGTTTTGATAATTCCTGTGCCAATCCTCTTCCCTGCGCAAATCAGGGAAATATCAAGCGACTTGCCTTCACGGGAATTCAGGTTCTCAACTCTGAAATTCTTGATTTCATTCCGGCGAATTCATTCTCAAACAGCATCGATGTTTACAGGCGAATGATATCCTGCGGGAAAAAACTTCATGCCTTTATGCCAAAAAATCACTTTTGGAATGATCTGGGAACACCCGGGAAATACATTGAAACAGTGATAGGGGAAACAGCCCCAAAGGCTTTCAGGCTTGCGTTTCCGGGTTACAAAGACCGGAAAATTAATATGTTCAGACTCAAAGGAGACGGTTCCGACAGGGGATGGTTCCGGCTTATATCAGGAAATGATTCTCTCATTATGGCGGATCACGGCATAAGGAAAGAGCTTTCTGCTACGGAAGCCGACTCATTTATCGCAATCGGGCTCCATTTGCATAACAAAGGACTGCCGGTTCCGGGAATATTTCTTCACGATTCCTTTTCCGGGCTTGTTTTTCTGGAAGACCTGGGAGACACGAACTTTCAAACAGTTATAATGAACACGAAAAGTCAAAGTGAAACAATCTCCCGGTATAAATCCGTCATTGATCTTCTTATAATGCTGTCTCTCAACGGAGGCGCCGGCTTTGATGTCTCATGGACTTACCAGACACCCTGTTACACCACAGACCTTATTCTCGAAAAAGAATGCAGATACTTCACGGATGTTTTTATTAAAGGTTATCTGAATAAAAAGATTGAGTTTGACAGTTATGAAAACGAATTCAAAATAATTGCAGCGCTGGCCATTGAACATCAGGTTAAGGGATTCATGCACCGGGATATGCAGTCCCGCAACATTATGGTTAAAGAAGGCGATATTTATTTTATAGACTTTCAGGGAGGGCGCCTGGGGCCTCTTCAGTATGATCTCGCATCGCTTTTAATTGACCCGTATGTAGGTTTGCCTTCCGGGGTCCGTTTGGAACTGGTCGATTACTGCGCCGAAAAGATTTCCTCTATTGCCGGAATAAATGCAAATAATTTTTGTCGTTGCTTCAACTACTGTTCAATTACAAGAAATCTCCAAATTCTCGGCGCTTTCGGATATCTCGGTAAAGTCAAAGGCAACCGGTTTTTCGTACGATATATTCCGGCGGCCTTAAGAAGCCTTAAGGAAAGCTTTGAGGCGCCTGAAGGAAAAGGTTTCCCGAAGCTGAAATCCCTCATTGACAATCTCTTGTAACCTGAATATCTTTCTGTTATTCTATCGCACGAGAATAAATAAAAATGAGGTGATTATGGGCAGAATCAAAGTCATGGTAAACGGAATGCCTGGGAATATGGCTGCAAGTGTCGCAAGACATGTTTTCAACGACAGCAGGTTTGAACTTATTCCATTATCCCTTACAGGACCCGAAATTTCGGGAAAAGAGCACAAAGTCGCTTCCCTGAACATCCGGCTCGTTCATCCCGGAGAAAGAGAAGATGCTTTAAAAGAATTAAAGAAAAAAGAGAGCCTCTTTATAAGCGTTGACTATACTCATCCTTCTGCTGTAAACACGAACGCTCAGTTCTTATGTGATAATATCCTTCCCTTTGTAATGGGAACAACCGGCGGGGACAGAAAAAAACTGGAAGAGGCTGTTCTCTCTTCCGGAACATGCGCGGTAATTGCTCCAAACATGGCAAAACAGATAGTCGGCTTTCAGGCCATGATGGAGTATGCGGCAAAAACATTCCCCGATCTTTTTTCTGGATACACTTTGGCTGTTAAAGAGAGCCATCAGAAGGGAAAGGCCGACACAAGCGGCACTGCAAGGGCAATCATAGGATATTTCAACAAGCTCGGAATACCTTTTACGGAACAGCAAATTGTTATGGAGCGGGATCCTGAAAAACAGAAGATCAAATGGGGAATACCCGAAGAATATCTGAAAGGGCACGGCTGGCATACATATACGCTT
>CAYVMK010000165.1:0-5483 GCA_964452445.1 uncultured Desulfonema sp.
ATAGGTTCTTTTGAATGGATCAGGGAAGCGGGCAGGAGGCCTTATATAATATATGGAAATATATATTCCAATTCCGTTTCCGCAAAAGATATCGATTTCATGATCAATAACGGGACATTAAAAACTTCAAGATGGGCTGCCTTAAAAAAAATAAAAATAGATGAAACAAACCGGATCCAGGCAGGGCGTGAAATATTCAGACTCATGTGCATCTCCTGCCATTCTGCAGGCGGCTTTGTTAATGATATCACCGCTGCAACAAAAAAATATTCACAATACGGAATGGAGTCAATGCTAAGCGGCATGGGTAAAATAAATGAATTTATGCCGCGTTTTCCCGGAACCAATGCAGAAAAAAAGGCCTTTGCCGCGTATATAGTAAAAGAGCTAAACGGCAGAAAAGAGAAACTGCCTTCCGAATATTCCATCACACCTATTGAACCCAAAATCCCACTCTTTGATCCTTCGATAAATAAATATATCCTGCTTGTATGGAGCGGGAAAGGGATGCACTTTATATCGGACAACAACCGGTTTTTCAGCATTTCGCAACCCGGAAATACAATCTATGCCCAGCTCATAAAAAGGGGGAAAACACCCGAAATTGTCGCAGGCAGCCTGCGCATGACTTACCGGATCGAAGATGGATTTAACTCACCTTCCTCAAATTCCAATTTCTGGCAATATTCCAGATCTTTTTATGGCCGCCGGATTAATGATAATGAAGGATTTTCGGGAAAGAAAATAACCGGTGAAATGGATTTCAATGAAAGCCTTATGGCTTACTCGGCAGGTGATCTTCCGGTCATACCATACAGGGACGACGGATCCTTTGTGCCCTTCCCGCTTGTTTATGTTGAAGCAAAAGATTCTAAAACAGGAGACCTGCTTTGCTCCACGGGAGTTTCTGTTCCGGCATCAACAGAAATGGGTTGCCGTAACTGTCATGGAGGAAACTGGAGCAGGAAGAACATAACCGGCTTTTCAAATGAAACGTCGCTCGATATTTTAAAGACCCATGACCGTATAAACCGCACCGGTCTTGAAATGTTATCCAAAAATGGTAATCCCAAAATGTGTTCGAATTGCCATACCGGAGAGCAACCGGGGACCGGCGAGAAGTCAAAACATTTAAATCTATCGGCGGCCATACATGGTTTCCACGCAAATTACATTTCTGCAGATGACCCTGATCCGTGCCGTAACTGCCATCCGTCATCCGGATTCACAAAAAGCTACAGGGGCATTCACAGTAAAAGCGGCCTTGATTGTTCAAACTGTCACGGGAAGATGGAGGATCATGCTTTAAGTCTTCTTGTATCCGAAAAAAACGAGGGCAAAAGCGAGGCCGAAAGGCTAATGAAACATCTCAGGCCGAGATCTGCCGATAATGTTAAACAGATTGAACCGAGGAAAGCATGGATAAACCAGCCCGACTGCCTGAATTGCCATGTTGATTTCAAGCCTCCTGAAACGGACCAGTCGCCGCCCAATGTCTGGACAAAGGATAAAAAATCGCTCTACAGCTCACGTTCGGACAAAGTCGGGATAATGTGTCCGGCATGTCATGGAATTGCCCACGCGGAGTATCCGGCATCGAATATATTCGGAAACGACAGGGATAATTTCCAGCCCGTACAATACCAGAAAAATGCTTATCCAATGGGAGCAAATAAAAACTGCAAGCTGTGCCACACCATAGATATGGCCGAAGAGATTCATCATCCCAACATGCTTGCAATATTTAGAAATATTTACTAAAATCAGGGGAGTCCGACATGCTTCAAAGAACAGCGTCAACTTTAATAATATTTTTATTCATCATCGCCTTTTCAGGCTGCAGCGGGAAAATAGAACCTGGAACCTCCAAAGAGGAAATGTCCGGAGTTATAAAGGCTCAGGTTTCGGAAGCGCGGATTGAAAAGAAGCAGCTTCTGTATGAGGCAATGGGAACAGTCCATGCGGTAAAGGCAAGCACCCTGTCAAGCAAGCTGATGGCCGCAGTAAAGGCGATAAATGTAAAAGAAGGCGATTTTGTGAAAAAGGGCGATATACTCGTTCTTCTAGATAACAGCCAGGTTGGCGCACAATTGCGGCAGGCTGAAGAGGCTGCGGCAGAAGCAGTTAAGGCGAACGCAGCAGCTCTTGCGGGAGCCGATTCGGCAAGAGCCGGAGCGAGGCTTGCAGGCGCGACTTACCGGCGTTATCTCAACCTTTTAAAGGAAAAATCCGCAAGCAGGCAGGAATTCGAGGAGACGGAGGCCCGGAACAGCCAGGCTGAAGCGGCCCTCTTGCAGGCTGAAGCAATGGTTCAGGCGGCAGGTCATCGTGTGAAACAGTCGGAAGCCGCCCTCTCATCCGCAAAATCCTTCAACAGGGATTCCGTGATATATGCCCCTTATAGCGGGTTTATTACAGCCAAAATGATGGATCCGGGGGATCTTGCATCTCCCGGAATGCCTGTTATAGGCATTGAAGGAACTGAAGGCAGCTACATTGAGCTGGTTGTTCCCGAAACCCATGTGAAAAATGCCGGCATCGGAAGAAAAGTCGGCATAACGATTCCCGCTTCAAACGACCTTTTGCTTGAAGGTAAGATCACCACAATAGCTCCGGCGGCAGATCCAAAAACACGCTCTTTCATGATAAAGGTTTCTTTACCGGCAAATGAAAACATTCATTCCGGAATGTATGCCCGTGTTCAAATCCCTTCGGGAGAGATAAGCGCATTATCCGTGCCCTCTTCCGCGTTGGTCTATCAGGGCCAGTTAACGGGGGTTTTTGTTGTTGACGGTGGGAAAAAAGCGCGTTTCAGGCTTGTCCGAACAGGTAAATCCTTCGATAAATCGCTGGAAATCCTTTCCGGTCTTAAGCCCGGAGACCACTACTTGTTGAATCCGCCGCCGAACACGGCAGACGGCATGCGCGTGGAGACGTCGTCATGAACATGAAAACCGGCGCTGCAGGAAAGATTGCGGGTTATTTCATAGAATCCAAGCTTACGCCTCTTATTATTATCGCCTCAATACTTCTTGGTATTGCTTCGGTAATTGCTCTCCCGAGAGAGGAAGAGCCCCAGATAATTGTTCCGATGGTAGATATATTCGTCGGCATGCCCGGCGCAGACTCAAAGGAAGTTGAAGAGCGCGTAACCTCTCCGATGGAGAAGCTTTTATGGGAAATTCCCGGAGTTGAATATATTTACTCCACGTCAAGCCCGGGAATGTCAATGGCGGTAGTCCGTTTTTTTGTGGGACAGAACGAAGAAGAAGCCATTGTACGCCTCCAGTCAAAGCTCATGGCGAACCTGGACCGTATTCCATGTTCGGTATCTCCGCCTCTGGTTAAACCCCGCTACATAGACGATGTGCCGATCCTGGCGTTAACCTTCTGGGGAAAAGACGCAGACCACTACACATTAAGGCGCGTAGCCGCTGAAGTTGAAAACCTTGCGAAACGGGAAGAAAACGCTTCCATTACAACAATTATTGGAGGAGAGCGCCGGCAGGTTGAAGTAACCATTGACCCGGTTAAGCTTTCTGCTTTCGGTCTGGATACCGAGCGCGTTTTTTCCATGGTATGCGCCGCCAACCGGGAATCCGACGCCGGATCTTTTCCGTCTCAGGCAGGCCAGACGGTAGTGCATACGGGCGGTTTCCTGCGTAATGCCGAAGATGTTAAAAACCTTGTTATATCCGTCCGCGAAGGGAAGCCGGTTTACCTGCGCGATGTAGCCGTAATTTCAGACGGACCGGCCGAACCGGATCAGTATGTTTTTTTCGGAGCAGGTCCTGCTGCGGAAGATAAAAATATTGCGGCAAAGGATTTGCCGAAAGGCGCTTGCCCTGCAGTTACCCTTACGATAGCAAAAAGAAAAGGCACAAATGCCATAACAGTCGCAAACAGGATACTTGCAAGAATAGAAGATGCAAAGGGAACCGTCATGCCCGGCGACATAAATATGACCGTAACAAGGCATTATGGGGAAACGGCGAAAGAAAAGTCGGATGAACTTCTTTTGCATATGATGATTGCAATAGCATCGGTTTCAATACTCATCTGGTTCACGCTCGGCCGCCGTGAATCGGGAATAGTCGCTCTTGCGATACCCGTCACCCTTGCTTTAACCCTTTCGGTATTTTTCATATACGGATACACATTAAACCGGATAACTCTTTTCGCCCTGATATTTTCAATCGGAATTCTTGTTGACGACGCTATAGTTATTGTTGAAAATATTGTGCGCCATTTAAGGCTTCCGGAAAACGGGAATCGCCCGAAAATAAAGGTTACGATAGAAGCGGTTGACGAGGTGGGAAACCCGACCATCCTTGCAACCATGACCGTTATCGCAGCCATACTTCCGATGGCATTCGTAGGAGGCCTGATGGGCCCCTATATGCGCCCTATCCCTGTCGGAGCTTCGGCAGCAATGGTGTTTTCACTTCTTGTGGCGTTTATTGTAACGCCATGGGCTTCCATGAAACTTATCCGGCACAGGGGAGATGAAAGCAACAGCCATGAGAAAGAGGGATGGAGTACGCTCCTTTACCGCCGGGTTATGACTCCGCTTATTCATAAACCCTTCCGGCGTTACTTTTTTCTTATAATGGTATCGGCTCTTCTTTTGATCTCCTGCGGCCTTGTATTTATCAAAAAAGTCCAGGTCAAAATGCTGCCTTTCGACAACAAGAGCGAATTTCAGGTGATAATTGACATGCCGGAACGTTCGACCCTTGAAGATACGCTCTCCGCCGCTCTCGAAATGGGCGATTATATAAAAACCGTCAATGAGGTTGTCGATTATGAAATCTATACCGGCACGGCAGGGCCTTTCAATTTCAACGGCCTTGTGCGCCACTATTTCCTGCGCAAGGGGCCGAATGCGGCTGATATCCAAGTGAACCTCGTTAAAAAAGGGCGGAGAAAAGATCAGAGCCATGAGATAGCAAAGCGCATCCGGCCTCCTTTGCAAAAGATCGCGGCAAGGTATAATGCCTCAATCAAAATCGCCGAAGTCCCTCCCGGCCCTCCCGTGCTTTCAACCCTTGTAGCAGAAGTTTATGGTCCTGATTACAACAGGCAGCGCCAGATTGCCGGGAGAATCAAGGCGATTTTCGAAGAAACGCCGGGTGTTGTCGATATCGACTGGTACATGGAAGAAAAACAGCCCAGATTCAACCTTGTTATTGACAAGGAAAAGGCGGCTCTTCACGGCATCAGCGCAGACCAGATATCAAAAGCCCTGGAAATGTCGCTTTCCGGGCGGCAGGCCGGCCTCCTTCACCAGTCCCGTGAAAAAGAAGATATTCCCATCATGCTTAAACTCCCCCTTTCGGAGCGTGCTGGAATTGAGCGTCTTGAAGCCATAAAAATATCACAGCCGGACGGACGGCTCATCTCCGTTTCAAGTCTTGTCAGAGAGTCTGAAACGGATAATGACAAGAGCATATAACACAAAACACCCAAACACACCCAACACA
>CAYVMK010000166.1:0-5482 GCA_964452445.1 uncultured Desulfonema sp.
CCGGTATCGAGGCAGGCATTTCCACTCTGAAGCGGGCTTTTGGTCTTGACCGTTGCACATGGTCCGGATGGGATGGTTTCAGGCAGTATGTATGGAGCAATATCGTCTCTTACAATTTACTGATGCTGGCCAGAATCAAAATGGCTGATGCCTGAAACGCTTATCCTGCAACGGTTGTGTCTTACCCAAGGGAGTAGAGCGTCCTAATTTGAGAAAGAGCGGCTCTGATAATTGAAATTAGATCTGTTGAGCTAATGGTACCTGGTGATTCTCCTAATTCTCCCGATACCAGATATCGTACTCACTTAAAAAACCGGGGTTTCCGGATGGACACTAAATATTATGGAAGATATTGATCCCAGCGCTCAGCAAATCGAAATATTGCCAGAAAATAGTCTGAAATCCATCATTGAACAACAGAAACATTTGTTCTGGTGGGTGCCCGAAAATAAGCTGGCGCATCTTAGCATTGACGCTGTTGTTGAGGCCGTGCTCAACAATGGTAATGAAAAGGCTGTGCGGCATCTTTTTGATATTCTTGGAGTGGAAAAAGTCGCCGAATTCTTTTATCGTCAGACATCAGGCAAACGAACCAATTACCGGCCTCGAACGGTTCATTTTTTCCGGAGTTACTTTCAGCGGCATGCACAAAGATATTCTAACGATAAAACAGATTGATCTCCTGCCCCTGATCAGAGAATTTTCTTCGGAATATTATCTGGTCGGCGGCACGGCCATCGCTTTGTATCTGGGGCATCGGCGCTCCATCGATTTCGATCTGTTCACATCCGCCACGATTAAAAAGCAATCCATTAAAAGAAAGATCGACCTTCATCGCTACCCCGTTGACCATATTCTTTTTGAAGATTCAGAGCAAATCCATTTCATAATCAACAGCGTTAAAATTACATTCTATTCTTTTCCTTACCAGATAAACGCCGTTGCAGATTTTGAACAAATAATCAAGATGCCGGATCTATTAACTCTCTCTGCCATGAAGGCATATGCTCTCGGCGGAAGGGCAAAGTGGAAAGATTACGTGGATCTCTATTTTCTACTGAGGGAGAGGTTTTCTCTCCGGCAGATTTCTGATCAGGCAAAACATCTTTTCGGCTCGTATTATAATGAGAAGCTGTTCCGGGAGCAGATTTGCTATTTTCAGGATATTGATTATTCTGAAAGCGTCGATTTTGCATCTATGGTCGTCACTGAAGACGAAATTAAAAGATTTTTAACCGATGTGGCAACAACAGCTTTCTGATAAGAGACCTTTGAAGAACATCCAATTTTGCTCAAGTACAAGAAAGGCAATAATTCCAACCACAGGAATACATTCAGTATTTCGAGAATAGTGCTATCGCTTCACTTCGTGCCGAAATTTGAGCCTGACGCAGACACTTTAGTGAAGCCTTAGCGCTATCGAGCAAAAGGAGGTGTTGTGCAAAGGTCTCGTGTTGGATAGAGCTATTTATATTTCAATAAATTCAAAAAGGATTCAAAAAAATATATATAGCCGGCCGAATTTATTTAAATGACAATTTCGATCTTGAAGAGAGCCATATCTTGCCGGCCCTTATCCGGAAATTTCATCTTGCCGGATTACTTACCTTTTGCTGTCTGTTTATAATTATGGCTTTTTTATGTGCTACAGATGGCTCTTGCAAAAACTTGAAAGATATTGATGTTTCTTTCAGACGATGTATTTGTGGCAATAGAAACAAATAAAAAGGGAGAAAAGATACGCCATCTCCCGCATCATGATTCGAGCGGTATGTTGGATGACGAACAGGTGATATATATATGCTCGGTGTTTTCGATATAGAACCCTGGATTGATGTCAGTAATAAAGAAGGAACTGAAGGAACCTTTAAATATAAATGATGCAAAGCTTACCGAGCTTGTCAGGCTTTCCGGCATCGGGCCTGTTGTTGCGGTTAAAATCGTCGAATACAGGAAAGCCCATATGCTCTTTAAGGATATCGACGAAATAAAGAAAGTTGAAGGGATAGGGCAGGGTACCTTCAACGGTATCCGCCTTATATAAGGGCAGGTAACCCGTAATAAGAGACTTCGTGTTCTTCATGGCCTTCGTGGTTTAAAATCAGACTTTTTGCAAAACCATCATATTTGATCACCCCGTCATTTAAATCACTTCTTTCTTGACAATATACTCAAAACATGTTCAAAATGTGAACACTGTAAATTCCAGTTTTTTAAAGCACTTCAACATCCAAATCTATATTCCCTGGTGAGTTTGCAGCAACTGCAATGTAACTTACCGGGCGGAGCTGTCCAATAATCATGTCTTTTTCATATTCCATAGAACAGGAACAAATCAGGAAAACCCTTAAGCCCATTCTCTGGGATTATCAGATTGATCCATGCGATTTTTTTGATGTTGCGATTGGAAATAAAGTTCGGACAGGAACCTTTGATCAGGCAAAAGCTTTGATTCGTATGCTTGAACGTCTTTCCTGGTATGACCTTGTGAACCTTCTTGGGATTGACGGATTGGCAGAACTGCTTACAAAGGAAGTAATTTCACGCATCCGGATTAAAGAATTGAGGGACAAATATGAATTTGCAAGAAAAATATTACACAAAGAGACTGTATCCTTTTCAGGATGGGGTCCTGAATATCGTGAAAAAATTAAACACAGACTTTTATCTGACCGGTGGTACCGCTCTTAGCAGAGGATATTTTCGCCACAGATATTCGGATGATCTCGATCTTTTCATGAATCAGCGGGACGATTATTCACAGAATGTTCAACTGTTATTAAAAGGGTTTGAAAAAGCCCAGAAAAATGGTGAATTTTCTATTGATTATAATCATTTGCAAAAATTCGAAAATTATACGCAATTCATGCTGCTAAGGAGAATTGAAGATGAAGATATAAGTTTGAAGGTCGATGTCGTTAATGATATCGCGGGCCGCTACGGAGATCTGTATTATGATGATTTGCTAGGGGCAATCGACAGCTGGCAGAATATACTGTCAAATAAGCTTGCCGCAATATTCCGCTACGAGGCGAAGGATGTTGCGGATATATGGATAATTTCAAAGCAAAGGCAATTCGATTGGATAAGTCTGGTTCAGGAGGCAAAAGCCAAGGAGGCGGCGGTAGATCCGGTACTCCTTTTTGAGATTCTCAAGTCATTTCCGGAAGCGGAACTTGCTTATGTGAAATGGATAACTCCTGTTGATTCGGAAATCTTTAAAAAAGAACTGGGTCAGATTGCAGAAGACATTTTGCATGGAAGCCATAATACTCTGGCGGTATAATGCTTATTTTTGTTACGTATTACCTGTGTACCGACAATATGACTTTAAATTTTTCCGGATAACCTATGATGAATAATGTTACCTGGCATAATGTGCTGGTTTCAAGAGAGGACAGGGGCAAATCATTTAATTGAATAATCAGGAAATAAATACCCTCAAGATTCTTGAAGAGATCGGGAATGAAGAAGTTTCCAGCCAGCGGGAAATTGCGAAAAAGCTCAACATTTCTCTTGGTCTCGTAAATTCCTTTCTCAAGAGGCTTGCACGCAAGGGCTATCTGAAAATCACAACTATTCCGAGCAACAGGGTCAAGTACCTTTTGACGCCGAGGGGAGCTGCTGAAAAAACACGCCTCACGTACGCCTATATTCAATACTCATATCATTTCTATAAGGATGCGCGGATAAAACCCAAACGACTCTTTTCGGAACTTTCAGAACAGAATGTGAAACGGATTGTTTTTTACGGCGCAACGGACCTTGCGGAAATCGCTTTTCTGTCTCTGCAGGAAACGCCGATTCAACTTGTTGCAATATTCGATACCGACAAAGCCGGAACCTTTTTTCTGGGTCTGAATATTGAGTCTCCGGAACATTTATTCGACTTTTCCTACGACAAGCTTCTTTATACAGATGAAGAACCGGATGATGAGTTTTTCAGGAAAATAAACAAGAAAAAGATGGTTTTAATCAGGTAGTGGTTATGAAAATGAAGTTATTGATAAACAATTTTCCGGGAGTTGTGCAAAACTCTCAGCGAAGGAGATCGCCATGCCGGTTAAATACGAGCATTTAAACATGAAACAGACCAAGACCGAGATGATCAAGGCTTATAATGAATTACTGAAAAAATTAGAAGAGAAGGCCGAGACCAGTCTGCCGGAGAAAAAGGTTGAACAACAGAAAAAGATCGAAAAAGAGGTTGTAGCAAAGGCTTTAACATACACGGTGGAATCCATTGTGAGAGATCTGGCAGACCTCCATCTGGGGGTGGGTAAGGCGTTTTCGGAGCTTTCCGAGCAACTGGTCGGGGAGGCAAACAAACTTAAGGAGATTCAACAGGCTATTATTGTACAAAGAGCCAACCTGGAGGAGCTGCACGATATCCATCTGGCGGCAGATACATTATCCGCACTGGTACGGGAACACGAGGAAAGACGTCAGAATTTTGAAGCGGAAAAGAATGAACGGGAAGAGATCTTTCGTTTGGAGATGGAACGAAAAAAAATGGATTGGAAAAAGGAACAGGAGGAGCACGAACTTGCCCGGAAAGAAAAAGAAGCCGAGCTAAAGAAGCTACGGCAGCGCGAAGAGGAAGAATATCAGTATAATCTGGCCTTGCAGCGCAAAAAGGAAAAGGATGCCTACGAAGAGGAAAAGAAGACCTTGCTGGCGAGCCTGGAAGAGATTCGGGTCCATCAGGAAAAGACTCTGGGAGAAAGAGAAGCCTTGATTGTGACCAGGGAAAAGCAGCTTGACGAATTGACGAAGAAAGTAGAGTCATTCCCTGCAGAACTTTCCAGGGCAGTCAAAGAGGGGGAGGCGGCTGCTTACAAAAAAGCCGCTGATCAGGCCAAAATTGAGGCACAACTGGCCGCCAAGGATACGGAAACGGAGCGACGGTTGGCCGAACTCAGGATCATGACTCTGGAAGCCACGGTAAAGCAGCAGGATGAAAAGCTCCAGCGCCTGAATCAAGATTTGACCGCGGCTAATGAAAAGGTACAGAACATTGCGGTGAAGGCCATTGAAGGGGCTTCCGGGGCCCGCACGCTTTCCGCTGTGAGTGAGATCGCCCTGGAACAGGCCAAGAAACCCGGCGCTCCTAAATGATGAATTAATATAAAGATTACACGGTCTATGCGAATTGTGTAGCTGGTCTGATAAACGAGTTCAAAATACAAAACTCAACACTCAAAACAATTTTTCAGTAGATTGATATTTTGATGAACGTCCCCTATACTTCTTCGGTCGAAGATTCCACTGAGCTCAAAACTCAAAACAACTTTTTGTTTCTGTGCACGCCCTACACGGATGTCCCCAAGTCGCTTTCCGGAACGTGGGCGCATACAGGCAAAGGAATTGGAATTGAATTTTTAAATATGATCAACTGATATATTGATGAACGTCCCCCATTCACCCCAGGCGATGGCTTATTGCCTGTCCGACTTCCGGTCGGCAGGCAACAATCCTGTCC
>CAYVMK010000167.1:0-5475 GCA_964452445.1 uncultured Desulfonema sp.
TTTTCATTGCGGTTTCGCGCATTACATGGGATGGAACTACTATCAACACCAGGTCCTTTCGTGTAACAACATCCTCAATATCATTTGAAGGAAAAAGATTTGAAGAGAGCGGTACACCGGGAAGGAAAACCTTGTTTTCCTTTATTTCCAGTATCTGATCTTTCACTTCTTTCTCAAAAACCCAGAAGTCTATTTTGAATCCTTTATCCGCAAGAAGATTTGCAAGAGCTGTGCCCCAGCTCCCTCCACCCACCACACCTATTCTTGTTTTGCTTATATCAGCAATTTTATTCATTTAAAAATCTTTTTAATCCTTTTCTGCAAGCCTCGCAGCGCCGACAACTTTTTCAGTCGGCTCTCTTTCAATCAGCTTGACGCCCTGGGTGTTCCGGCTGATAAGAAAAATGCCGCTTATAGGAGTTCGAATAATTTTTCCCGTATCGGTCATAAGCATCAGGTCATCCGCATCATCAACAATCAGTATTGTAACGACCTGGCCGTTTCGTTCGGTCGTCTTTATGCCTATGACACCCTTTCCGCCTCTTTTCTGAACAGGATATTCATCTATCGATGTCCTTTTTCCGTAACCGTTTTCCGTAACTGCAACGAGTGTCTGGCCGTGAGTTAAGACTTCCATTCCCACAATACGGTCGCCTTCGGCAAGGCGCATCCCGCGCATTCCGCCTGCAATGCGGCCGGTCGTGCGCACATCCGACTCGTGGAAACGGATAGATTTTCCCGTCGCGGAACATACGAAAACATTAAGGGTTCCGTCCGTAATCCGCGCCGCGATAAGCTCATCACCCTCATCAAGATGCAAAGCCCTGATCCCTCCCAGCCTGGGACGGCTGTAATCCATCAGATCCGTCCTTTTAACCAGCCCCTGTTTGGTTGCCATTATTACATAAGAACCGGGCTCAAAAGCCTTAACAGCAAGAATGGTGGTCAGCTTTTCACCTTCATTAAAGTTGAGGAGATTTACGATAGCCTTTCCGCGGGTTGTCCGTCCGGATTCCGGAATATCATATACCTTGCACCAGTAGACTTTCCCCCGATTTGTAAAAAATATGAATGTATGGTGGGTTGAAGCGACGAAAAGGTGCGCAACGAAATCCTCATCCTTGGTGCCCATCGCCGTTTTCCCTTTTCCTCCCCGGCCCTGGGCCTGATAGACACTTGCAGGAGTTCTCTTGATATATCCGTCCTTTGAAACAGTTACAACCATATCCTCTTCCACTATCATATCCTCAATGGAAATATCCTCTGTCTCCTCTACAATTTCGGTTCGGCGGGAATCACCATACTCATTTTTTATCTGAGTAAGCTCATCCTTTATGATATTCAATACGAACTGTTCGCTTGCAAGAATCTCCCTGAATCGGGCGATATCTTTCAGAACAGCATTGTATTCCTCAATAATTTTTTCACGCTCAAGGCCGGTAAGTCTTTGAAGGCGCATATCGAGCACAGCCTGGGCCTGAATCGGCGTCATGGTGAATTTCGATATAAGGCCGTTTTTGGCATCTCCCGGAGATTTGGAACTTTTGATCAATGAAATAACGGCATCGATATTATCTATTGCTATCTTGAGGCCTTCGAGTATGTGGGCGCGCGCTTCGGCTTTTTTCAGGTCGAACCTTGTCCGCTTTACTATTATATCCTTCCGGTGAAGAACAAAATACTCAAGTATCTCCTTTAAAGTCAGAATCTCCGGCCTGTTGTTTACCACGGCAAGAAAAATAATCCCGAAGGTGCTTTCCATGCGTGTATGCTTGTAAAGCTGGTTTATCACCACTTTCGCCACCTGGTCCTTTTTCAGGCTGATGGCAATCCGCATACCCTCCCTGTCGGATTCATCCCTTACATACTTTATGCCATCTAACTGCTTATCGCGGATCATCTCCGCAATCTTCTCTATAAGCCCGGCTTTGTTGACCATATAAGGAAGCTCGGTAACCACTATGGTCTCACTTTGACTCTTTTTATCTATTTCAACCTTAACGCGGGCCCGTATCTTAACCTTGCCTCTCCCGGTGGAATAGGCTTCGGATATTCCGCTCTTTCCGTAAATGATGGCAGCCGTTGGAAAATCAGGGCCTGGAACTATTTTTATAAGTTCCTCACATGAAATACCGGGATCATCGATAATAGCTCTTATCGCATCTGCAACCTCGGTCAGATTGTGCGGAGGAATACTTGTTGCCATGCCGACAGCGATTCCGGAAGATCCGTTTATCAGAAGGCATGGAATTTTTGCAGGCAAAATTGAAGGTTCGGTCAGCGACTCATCATAGTTCGGGACAAAATCAACCGTCTCCTTATCGATATCCTCCATCATTTCATGAGCAAGGCGCATCATCCTTACTTCGGTATACCTCATCGCAGCAGGAGGATCTCCGTCAACCGAGCCGAAATTGCCCTGCCCGTCAATCAGCATATACCTTAATGAAAAATTCTGCGCCATGCGCACCATGGTATCGTAAACGGCGGTATCGCCGTGCGGATGATACTTGCCGATGACATCACCCACAATCCTTGCCGATTTTTTGTACGGTTTATTCCAGTCGTTCTTCAGCTCGCGCATTGCGTAGAGAACACGGCGGTGAACAGGCTTAAGGCCATCCCGGACATCCGGCAAAGCCCTCCCGATAATAACGCTCATGGCGTAATCGAGATAGGACTTTTTCATTTCGGTTTCGATATTAATTTCTGATAATTTTTCAGCTTCCATCATGACAAAACCTTATTAATTCTATTGCTTTCATTCAAACGAAATTTCCTCCTGCTTAGGAGCCGTTACGAAATAGCTGTTACTTTCTGAATCATTTCGTTAGGAGCCGTTACAAAATAATCATTATATTTCTGACTATTTTGTTACGGCTCCTTATGCCGGTCACGGCTTACGGCTCCTTATGCCGTTCTTGCCATCAAATGGTACGTATATTCTCTTCCAGCGGCTCACCGTAATAACGGCGTATTAAATGCAGAATTTAAACCGGCAGAAAGGGCGATAATCGATAAAGCCATTGACTTATGATATTTTCGATAAGAAAAAGATTGACTGAGTCGTAAAAAAGAATTTTCACCACGAAGGGCACGAAGAACTAATTAGAATTAACTGCTTACAACTTCGCGCCCTTCGTGTTCTTCGTGGTTTTATAAAAAACTATTCTTTTACGGCTTTTACGAAAACATCAAAATAACTTTTGTTATTTGCTGACAAATGCTCCGGCAACAAATAAAAGGAATACTTCAAATACAACTACAGGAACATAACTGCCGAAAAGAGCATAAACTATCCCGCCCCCGATTATGGCAGGCACGCCACAAAAAACCAGAACTCCTAATTTTCTGCTGATGTCCATCTTGCGAATCTCCTGCAACTTATTGTATCTATATAATAAACTGTAGTCTGTAGGCTGAAGACTATTAGTACCTTAGAAATAATTTTCTGCGCGTTTCTGGCAGAAAATTATTTCGTGAAGGTACTTATCCCGTTTATCGGGGTTAGACTGCCTACAGCCTATCCACCTGAACAGTTTTTACCAGCAACAGGTTAATAAGTAAAGAAAAAAACAGATTTATTTTCTCTCAATAATCATTGCCATCCCCATCCCGCCCCCGATGCACATCGTAATGAGCCCTGTGGCATATCCTTCCCTTTTCATCTGGTTCATTCCTGAAATCATCTGGCGCGCCCCGGTGCAGCCTATCGGATGTCCCAGAGAGATACCGCTTCCCAGTTCATTTGGCCTGTCATTTTCGATACCGAGTTCTCTCATGCAGCCGATTGCCTGTGCGGCAAATGCTTCATTTAATTCAATCATATCAATATCGTTTAATGTCATTCCGGCCGATTTCAAAACCTTCCTGACGGCAGGAACAGGGCCGAGTCCCATGTATGCAGGATCAACACCGCCTGACGCAAAAGCCTTAATCGATACCACTGGCTCAAGACCAAGCTCTTTCGCTTTTTCGGAACTCATCAAAACAACTGCCGCGGCCCCGTCATTAATGCCTGAAGCATTTCCGGCAGTTACACTCCCGTCCTTCTTGAATGCAGGCCTTAATTTCGCCATCTTTTCAATGCTCGTTTCCATCGGGCGCTCATCTTTATCAAATACGGTTTCGCCCTTGCCTGTCTTTATGACTACCGGCACTATCTCCTGTGCAAATATGCCGTTCTTTATGGCAGCCATCGCCCTGTTATGGCTCAGGACACCGAGCTGATCCTGCTCCTCCCTGCTGATTCCATACATGGCGGCAATATTTTCAGCGGTTAATCCCATGTGGTATCCGTAAAAAATCTCGAATAACCCGTCAAAAACCATTAGATCATAAATTTGGCCTGTCCCTGTAAGCTCCATTCTGTGTCCCCAGCGGGCTTTCGGAAGAGCCATTGGAGCAAGGCTCATATTTTCCTGGCCACCTGCAATTATTACATCGGCCTGGCCTGTCATTATAGAAGAGGCGCCCAATGCGATGGCTTTCAGCCCGGAACCGCAAACCTTGTTGATTGTAAATGCCGGGGTTTCTTTCGGAAGACCTGCTCTAATCATGGATTGTCTGGCCGGATTCTGGCCTTGGCAGGCCTGGAGCACGTTGCCCATGATGACTTCATCAACCGTAACAGGGCTATTTGATTTGTCCCAGTCCGAATATCTGTTCTCAAGCTCAGTTAATCCTTTATCTTTCAATTTATCCGGAGCATTTTCCTCCATCTCTTTCCCGGCAACAGGCCTCAAACCCGCCCTTTTAAGAGCATCTTTTATAACCAGTGCACCGAGATCAACTACCGGGACATCTTTTAAACCTCCGCCAAACGCTCCGATAGCAGTCCTCGATCCTCCAACAATTACAACCTCTCTCATGATCAAATCCTCCTGATTTTAGTTGACATAATTAAATATCAAAAATGTTGACCCTTCAGTATTTTTCCATATATTTCTGCATTGATACAGCAGTATTTTTAAAGTTATCAAGAATTTTTTTATCCATAGTGACAAGAGGCACATTTAAGTCCTGTGCCAGACTGACAAACTCACAGGCATATGCTGAACAACCGCTGCTTTGCGACAATTTCAGGACTTGTGCTGAATTAACCTCATACTCATTATGATGCAATAAACTCTCGGCTATTTCAAAGATTTGAATCGCATCCTGCAAGGTAATTATTTGTTTTCTGGCGTAATACGAAAGTACATTTCTAAACTCACTCCGCCATAAAAGTGGAGCCGCCCAAGCAGAGTTTTTTAAAAATAGCTCTTCTGCAACTGCGGAATACTCAGAAGAAAGGTAAAAGTAGCTGATAATATTTGTATCAACAACAATCATGGCCTTCCCTCGTTTTTAATTTCAGTAAGCTTTGCATCGTCAACAAAATGATGTTTAGATTTCTCCCGAAAGTTTCTCGCAAGTACCAGGTGCTGATTTGGATCAATCTTTGAACTTTTTGTTGCCTTCTCTATTAAGTTA
>CAYVMK010000168.1:0-5468 GCA_964452445.1 uncultured Desulfonema sp.
TTGAGACTTACCGCTTGATTTATTTTTTTGGTAAAATACGGTACTCTTCAGTATAGGATATACTGAGGTGAATATTAATAAACTGATATGCACAAGGCTTGCGTGCCCGCAGCCTGTTCTGATTACAAACGACGTCATAGGAAACGGCGAAAGGGAGCTTGGCGTAAAGCTTTCGGTAAAAGATTCACCGGCCCTTCCGGCGCTCACTCAGCTTGAAACCATGGGCGTCAGCATTCTTGTCTGCGGCACCTGCCTCGACTATTATTCCTTGCTTGATAAGAAAGGAATTGGTATAATTACAAATATGCTTGACATTGTTACAAGCTTACAAGCTGCCGACAAAATCATCAATATTTGACGGCTTCTTAAAAAGTCCGGTACTTTATTGAGGAGGAATATTTATGGCTCTCAAAGCGATACAGACCGATAAAGCGCCTGCTGCAATTGGCCCGTATTCCCAGGGAATAGTCTCGGGTAACCTTCTTTTTGTAAGCGGCCAGATCGGTATAAAACCCGAAACAGGAGAACTTGCAGGCCCTGATTTTACGTCTCAGGCAAAACAGGCGTTAATGAACCTTTCTCAGATAGTTAATGCCGCCGGTTCGGATCTTTCCAGGGTGGTCTCCGTGGATGTTTTCCTGACGTCCATGGGTAACTTTTCGGAATTCAACAAACTCTACCAGGCGTTTCTCCCGGGCATAAAGCCTGCACGCGCGGTCATTGAAGTAAGCGGCCTTCCAAAAGGCGCATGTATAGAAATTAAATGCATAGCAGCAATTTAAGGCAAATTTGACGGAGTCGTAAAAAGTTAATTTTTCACACGAAGACACAAAGGCACGAAGAAAGGCCTATTGAAAACATTCAGGTTTTTCTTTGTGTACTCCATGATCTTCGTCGACTTTTAACAAAGCTGTCAAGTACCATTTGACATAAAACGCTCTCATGGTAATATTGCATAACGATTTGGGCATGAAGGATTATAATTTAAGGCATGATATCCGCTGGAGAAATATTATGATGACAAACAATAGATTAAAAGAAACCATATTAACCGGGGTTTTCAAGATATTCGTCTTATCCTTATTATGCCTTCCCTTTTTAACCGGATTTTCACATGCCGGAACATTGATACCGGAAGGGCTTGTTGTTAAAGATAAATTTCTCCCCGGAAAGGGCCTTTCCATTGGAAAAGTTTACTCGGTACAGGCAGATGTCATCGTTATCCATTCGGACAGGAAATGCGGATACAGGGCTAAAAAAGATATCCCCCTTTTTGAAGGAGATACCATTATTACTCAGGATAAGGGGCGTATAGAGGCTGTTTTAAACGACGGCAGCGCAATTATTCTTGTTCCCCAAACCCGCATCGAGCTTTCAGGAAGCGTTTATGATCAGGCAAATGGAATAAGGTCTTCGCTCATAAATATGGCCCTCGGGAAAGCCCGCTTTCTTGTAACAAAACTGGCCGATTTCAAACGGTCTGAATTTAAAGTAAAAACAGAAACAGCGATAGCCGGAGTAAGGGGCTCCGATTTCATCGTAAAAACATCTCCAGGCTTTACGGAGATAGCAGCGCTTGCAAAAACAAGACTTGAAGTCGCAAGCACATTATCACCGGACAAACTCACCATCCTTTCAGATTATGAGAGGACCTTTGTCGAAAAAGGCGCTCTTCCCTCCCCTGTCGTAAAAATCCCGGATGAAGAGATTAACCGGATACAAAATGAATTTCAGGCTTCTCCGGGAAGCAGACTATCGGAAGGGAGTGTTATTATTAACAAATTTTCAGGTAACAACGTGACAAATATCGCGATAGGGAAAGGAAGCGAAGCGAACCTCGGCGCTGTAAGAGTGAAAGGCTCAAATATTAAAGGAGTCGTTATTAATGATACCACAGCGACAAACGCCTCCAATATAGCGGCTGGAACCGACACCAAGGCAAACACAGGCTCTGTTGTGCTTGAATAACAGATGTTGCATAAAATAATATCAGCAGCAGTAAGCGGCATCCTCCTTACAGGCTCTTTCCCTGAAACCGGGTTGTCGTGGCTTGCCTGGTTTGCCCTTCTTCCTCTTCTTATTGCCGCAAGAGACCTTAAATTCAGACAAAGATTCAGGCTGGGTCTTCTGACCGGGCTTGTTCATTATCTTACACTGCTCTACTGGCTTTCATATACCATGAAAACCTACGGGCATCTTCCGGTTTACCTTTCCGTACCGGTATTGTTTCTTTTCGCTTTTTATCTTTCTCTTTATATCGCTCTCTTTTCCGGATTCTTTTCTCGCATATTATCAGGGCCTTTGTTCTCTTTTTTCATGATCCCTGTTTTATGGGTTGCTCTTGAATATATCCGGTCAACTCTTTTTACCGGTTTTCCGTGGGAGCTTATCGCTTATTCCCAGTATAAGTCATTGCATATCATACAGGTTTCGGATATACTCGGCCCGTATGGTGTATCTTTTCTCCTTGCCATGTCGAATGCCGCGTTTTTTATCGGTTTTTTATATGCAACAGGGAAGCAACCGCATGAGAAAAAGATTTTAATACGCCATGTTGCAATATCGTTGTTTGTATTCATATTTGTGCTTGCAGGCTTCCGGTATTACGGGAAAAGACGGATTGAAAAGACGGACAGCGCAGTTTCGGATTCAGCCGGAATAACGATTTCCGTTATACAGGGAAACATAAGCCAATCGGAAAAATGGGACTCTGCATTTCAGTATTCGACAATAAAAAAATATTTGAATCTATCCCGTTCGGTTGCCGCCGATAAATCAGATCTTATCGTATGGCCGGAAACGGCGGCTCCGTTTTACTTCCTGTATGATACGGGCATGACAAAAAAGGTGCAAAACGGGGTTGCCGAAACAGGCGCCTGTTTTTTAATCGGCAGCCCTTCATTTATAAGGAACGGGGGAAATATTGAATTTTACAACAGCGCATATATGCTCGGCCCGGATGGAAAAGTTACCGGTAAATACGACAAGGTTCATCTTGTTCCTTTCGGCGAATATGTGCCTTTAAAAAAATGGCTGCCGTTTCTCGGAAAAATGGTTGAGCAGGTGGGAGATTTTTCTTCCGGCAGAAAAGGCAGCACGGTCGATCTGAACGGACACAGCATCGGCGTTCTGATATGTTATGAATTGATTTTCCCTTATCTCTCAAGGGCCGAGGTGATAAACGGCGCCGGTCTGCTTGTCAACATGACAAATGACGCATGGTACGGGAGAACAGGCGCGCCGTATCAGCATTTTTCCATGGCAGTATTCAGAGCCATTGAAAACAGACGCGCTTTAGTAAGGGCAGCTAATACGGGAATAAGCGGTTTTATCGATCCTGCAGGCAGGGTTACAGGCCAAACGCCTCTTTTTGAAGATGCTGTTATGACAAAAAGCGTTCCTGTTTTAAAGGAGCTGACTTTTTACACACGTTTCGGGGATATTTTCGCGCTTGCCTGCGTCGCGGCAGCAATATCTGCATTCCTTGTAAAAAGTCGCAAAAAGTGATAACTTAATAGTGTAGGAATTTCCTTTGGGGACGCAGCCCGCCCTGGCGCGACGGGTTCATAGACCCCTCAGGTTGGCGAAAGCCAGGTCTGGGCCAGGGATGAACGCAGAAGTTTTAGACTGAAGACTGTTAGGCTGTCCGCCATACTGTTTGGCGGATTAGCTGACAGCCTACAGCCTAACAGCCTATCTATCTGCGGATATCGGCGAAAATCTGCGGCCAGATAATTTGAGAAATATAGGGAGAAACACACCATGTCTATCGACTTAAAACAGAACATAAAGGAAATGGGCCAGAAATTAGCAGAACTGAAAGACTATCTTTGACTTCGACAACAAGGAAAAAAGATTAAAAGAAATAGAATTTCTAATATCGAAAGATAATTTCTGGGAAAGCCATGAGCAGGCTACACCGCTTCTTAAGGAAAGAAGGCTCCTTTCAGGCAAGATAGAGAATTTCAGGAAACTGACCGTCGATTTTGAAGAAAGCGAAATTCTGTTTAATCTGGCAATTGAAGAATCCGACTCAAAAACCATTGAAGAGGTCTCCCGCCAGCTTCAGAATATCAGAGAAAAAATAAAAAAATACTCCCTTGACCTCATGCTCGACGGTGAAGACGATCAGAACAATGCCATCGTTTCGATCAACGCCGGGGCAGGAGGAACCGAAGCTCAGGACTGGGCGGAAATACTTTTCAGGATGTACGCGAGATGGGTTGAAAGAAAGGGCTACAAGTTTACCCTTATCGATTTTCAGCCCGGTGATGAGGCGGGAATTAAAAGCGTGACTTTCACCGCCGAGGGTGAATATGCATACGGATGCTTAAAAACCGAGAAAGGGGTCCATCGCCTCGTAAGAATCTCCCCTTTCAATGCAAACGGGAAGAGGCACACCTCTTTTGCTTCGGTATTTGTATATCCTGAACTGGACAATGATATAGAAGTAGCTGTCGATGAAAAGGATCTCAGGATAGATGTATTCAGGGCAAGCGGCGCCGGGGGTCAGCATGTAAACAAAACAAGCAGCGCCGTCAGGATTACGCACACTCCGACAGGAATAGTCGTTCAGTGCCAGCAGGAAAGATCCCAGCACAGAAACAAGGAGATGGCGATGTCCGTTCTTAAATCCCGCCTGTACCAGCTTGAGAAGCAGAAGCAGGATGATAAAATGCAGGAGATGCACGACAGCAAAGAAGATATAGCCTGGGGGAGCCAGATAAGGTCATACGTGCTTCATCCATACCAGATGATAAAAGATCACAGGATAAATCTTGAAACGGGAAATGTGAGCAGCGTTCTTGACGGGGCGATAGATCCCTTCATAGAGGGCGTCCTTCTCTCGAGAAAAGTTCAAAAATAATCGATTAAGATTTGATGGACTCGTAAAAAGATGTAAAAAAACGACCGTTTTATAAAACCACGAAGTACACGAAGCCGAAAATATTATATATTTTATTTCTTCGCGCGCTTCGTGGCCTTCGTGGTGAAATTTGGACTTTTTACGAAGCCGTCTTACGGATACAGGCGATATTGAGCATTATGCGGAGATCCCCGATCAACCCGGTTGATATACTTTGCGAATACTATGATCGCGATTCCAGAACATTTGAAATACTTCTCAGGCATGGCGAGCATGTTGCGCAAAAAGCGATTGATGCCGCAGGGAAAGTTTCTCATCTTAACCCTGATTTAATATTCATTGAAGAGGCTGCGCTGCTGCATGATATCGGAATCTTTAAAACAAATACACCGCAGCTCGGCTGCTTCGGGGCACACCCGTATGTCTGCCATGGATTCCTCGGCCGGGAGATTCTGGAAAAAGCCGGCCTTCCGGAACACGCGCTTGTATGCGACAGGCATATGGGAACCGGCATATCGGCTGAAGAGATTGCAAAAAGCGGGCTTCCGATCCCTGCGCGTGATATGATTCCGATATCCATCGAAGAGCAGATCATATGCTA
>CAYVMK010000169.1:0-5455 GCA_964452445.1 uncultured Desulfonema sp.
TCTCCCCCATGCCGTATGTCATGGTTGCCGAAGATTTCATTCCGTGGCGATGCAGCGCATACATTACTTCGCACCACGCCTCTTTTCCGATTTTTCTTGGGCTTACCTTTTTGCGTATCCTGTCAATCAGCAAATCCGATGCTCCCGGCGCCGAATCGAGACCGGCATTTTTAAGCTTTAATATCGCCTCATCGATGGAAACCGAACTTTTTTCTGCCATGTGAGCAATTTCGCATGGCGAAAATGAATGAAGATATATTTGAGGGAAGCGTTTTTTTACATTTTTTATCATGTTGACATATGTATCAAGGGTATAGTCCGGATGAAGGCCGCCCTGAAGCATTACCTGTGTTCCTTTTAATAATACAAGCTCTTCGATCTTTGCAAAAATCTCTTCCTGTGTAAGCTCAAAGGGTTTAATCAGATTTGCCCTTGCGTGATAAGCGCAAAAATTGCAGGCAGCTTCGCAGATATTGGTAAAATTGATGATGCGGTCAACAATAAATCCGACCTCTTCTTTGGGAAAAATGAGAGCACGCCTCATGTTGCCGGCTTCACCCAGTTCAATCAGGTCCCATGCAAAGAGAGAAAGAGCCTCCTTAGGGGAAACTCTTTTCCCGTTATATATCTTTTCTTTAAGTTTTTCTTTTCGTAACACTCGTTTCATTGGTATTGATCTGAAATTATAGCGGTTTGTGAATTTATGATGGCTTTGTATAAAGTATAATTTTTACCACGAAGGTCACGAAGGATAAAAAATAATATATAATATTTTCAGTTTCGTGTTCTTCGTGGTTTTATAAAGCTATTCTGCTTTTATGACTTCTTACGAATCCATCAATTTCAGAATTCATCAAGAAAATCGAGAGATTCCACTTTTTTTAACAAATTGAGTTCTTCTGCAGACGACAGATAATATTTAAGAGCATTTTTCAGATTATCCGTAAATTCAAACTGCAATGTATCATAATAGCCGTTCACATCATATAATATATTCGGATACTTTTGTTTAGCCTTTAATATTACCCTTTCCTTTTCCTGGATAAGACATCGTAAGGATGATCGGTATGAATTTATTACGGCCATTAACCCCGGCAGATTCTCTTTGATAACATTTTTCCGCACTGCAAATACGGCAAAAACAACAGGGAACCCTGTTTTTTGAAGCCACAGTTCTCCCAGGTCATATTTATACGGCGCCCGATTGATACCGTCCACCATGGCATCGTTTCCTATGAGAAGCGCCGCATCATGGTCGGTTAAATCCGGACGCGGTCCTGCTTGCAGATAGTAAGGTTCAATGCCGTAGAATTTTTCAAGCAGGATTTTAAGAAGCACCCGCGAAGTGTATGACGCGCCTGAGAGTCCGACTTTTTTGTTGTTCAGAGCTTCGATTGGAAAATTGCCGCATAGAATGACTGATCCGACATATCCGACCGAGCTTAAGCAGAATTCAGGCAACAGGAAAACGTCGTCTCTTATATCGGCATATATCGCGGAAGATACCGGGCTCAAATCGAGCATCTTTTCTTTCATCATTCTGTTCAGCTCTGAAGGAAGTCCCGGAATAATTCTTATGCTTTTTAACGGCTTCTTTTCAAACATGTGGTAGTAAAAAGGCCAGCAGTTTAGATAATCTATATAACCGACTTGCATTAATAAATCTCCGGCTTCATTGGATCCAGTAGTTCGCAGTAGTCCGGACAGGTTTCAGACCGGCATTTTCAATCAGCCTTTTAAGGAAAGATTCGGATCCGTAATCCGGCGTTTTTGCTCCGGCAGCATGAACGACCTTTTCATTGTGATAGGTTGCCGCAAAGTCATCAACTCCGAACCGCAGCAGTACCTGGGCTATTTTATCTCCAAGATACATCCAGAGAGCTTTCAAATGAGGGATGTTATGCAGGAAAATACGGCTTGCAGCATATATCCTTATGTCATCGTATCCTGTTGAAGTTCTGCGTTTGGCTCTTATCCCGGTGTTTGCATCGTGAAACAAGAGCGGTACGAAGGCTTTAAAACCACTGGTTTCATCCTGCAGCCTTCTTATTTTTGCAAGATGATCCGCGATATCCCCGATATCCTCTTTATGATTGTAAAGCATGGTGGCATTGGTTTTAATGCCCATTTCATGAGCGGTTCGCATTATCTGAAGCCACCTGTTGCCTGAAATTTTTGCCGGAGCTATGATGTTTCTGATATGGGGAGAAAATATTTCGGCTCCTCCGCCCGGCATTGCTCCTATTCCGGCATCAATCAGCCTTTGTAGAGTTTCATTTACGGAGATTTTGTTTTTTTTTGCAAAGTAATCGATCTCAACGGCAGTAAAGGCAACCACAAAAAGGCCGGGGTTGATCTTTTTTATCCGCCTTATCATTTCTTCGAAATAATCGATCTTGAGCTCCGGGTGAAGCCCTCCTACGATATGCACCTCATCGATTCCGGATAGAATTGCGTTTTGCACCCGCTCTGTTATTTCATCGAGGGAAAGCAGAAACGCATCTTTATCTCCTTCATCACGGGAAAACGCGCAAAGGGGACAACGAAGTTCGCATATATTTGTAAAATTAAGATTCATATTTACGCCATAGTATGCTGCATCACCATGCAATTTTGTCCTTATAAAATTGCTTATTTTACCAAGATCAAGAATATCGTTTGTTGACAGCATATATCCTGCGTCCGCTTTTGATACGGGTATCTCCTCAAACACCTTTGCGGCGATTTTTTTAAGTTTCGTGTTTGTTATTGTATCCGGAAGATCGTAATGTTTCATCTGAATCGGTCTCTATTCCTGTATCCTTTATTTTATTGCTCCTGTTTATTCGTAACTTCCCAGATTGTTTAGTACCTTAGAAATAATTTTCTGCGCGTTTCTACCCCTCAAGGGGGTACTGAAAAGAGCGGCAGAAAATTATTTCGTGAAGGCGCTTATCCCGTTTATCGGGGTTAGGCTGTAAGCTGAAGGCTGTTAGCCACTGCGCATTGACCGAATTAAGGCGCTCTGAGCTTGGTATGGTCTCGCATGGCGCATTCCTACAGTCTATCTACCTGTAGTTACAAAAAAACATCAATGAGGGCGCCGATTAAAAGAAAAGGGGAGACATATATGTTTGCTTTGAAAAATTTTCTCAAAGCGATTCCGATATCCCTGCTTCTTGCAATTTTTTGCTGGTAAATAAAGATGAATGCAACGCACGCAAGCGCTGCCCAGTATGGCATGCTTTTCCCTGTAATAATGCCTGCCGCAATCATTGCCGCGAAGGATAAAACATAACAAGTTCCTGAGGCGGTAAGAGCCTTTTCCTTTCCGTATGCCGAGGGAAACGAATAGAGCCCTTCTTTTTTGTCGAATTCCACGTCTAAAAGAGCATAGACAATATCGAGGCCGGCGATCCACAGCAGGATAGCGCCTCCAAGAACAAAAGGAACAACAGAAAATTCACCGGTTACTGCAAGGTAGCCTCCGATAGGGGCGGCAGATTCAACAAATCCTAAATAAAAATGTGATGATGAAGAAAACCGCTTGAAAAATGAATATGTAAACAACAGGGAAACCGCCGCAAATGAGAGATAAAAGCAGAGGCTGTTGAGCAGATAGGATGATCCGATAAGCGCCAGAGAAGACACTGTTCCGATTATCCACACTTGTGCCTGCTTTACTTCTCCCTTCGGGATGGGCCTGTCTTTGGTGCGCGGATTCTTTGCGTCTATTTTTGCGTCTATTACCCGGTTAAAGGACATGCCTGCTGTTCGCGCGGCAACTAAGGCTATGGTGACTAAAATCCATGTTGAAATATTCTTCCCGTTTGCAAATAGGACACCAAGATATGCAAACGGAAGGGCAAAGAGCGTTTGCCCGATCATTATAAGGTTTGAAAATTTTTTAAAATCCATATTCCTTCCAGCGCTTCGCAACTTTTTCTTTTATTTCCTGCGACATGACTATTTCATCCGGCCAGTCTCTTCCCATGCCTTCTTCGCGGGTTTTTCTTGTGGCGTCTATGCCCATTTTCCCGCCGAAATTGGGATACGGGGCAGAATGATCGAGGGCATCAAGAGGGCCTTCCGACATGAGCAGATCTCTTTTGGGATCGACATTGTTAAGAAGTTTCCACACAACTGTGCCTGAATCCCGCAGGTTAATATCCTTATCAAATATCGCTATGAATTTTGTCGATGCCATCTGCCCGAGACCCCAAAGCGCATTTATGACTTTTTTAGCCTGGCCGGGATATCTCTTGTTTATCGATATAAGCGCGCAGTTATGAAACACTCCTTCAATGGGCAGCTCCATGTCAACTATTTCAGGTATGATAAATTTCAGCATTGGAAGAAATATTCTTTCGGTCGCCTTTGCCATGTAACAGTCTTCCATTGGCGGTTTGCCGACGACCGTTGCGGGATATATCGCGTTATTCCTGCAGGTTAAAGCTGTTACATGAAATACGGGATAGATATCGGCTGCCGAATAGAAGCCTGTATGGTCCCCGAAGGGCCCTTCCAGACGCTCTTCGTCCGGGTCAACATAGCCTTCTATTATAAAATCCGATTCTGCGGGCACAAAAAGATCGACTGTTTTTGTCTTTACAATCTCAACCGGGCGTGATTCGAGAAAGCCGGCAAAAACAAATTCATCTATGTCGGGCGGCAGCGGGGCGCTGGCTGCATAAGTTACAGCCGGTGATCCTCCCAGGGCAACCGCTACATCCATCCGCCGGCCGCGGTTTTTATATTTATCAAAATGACGGGTTCCGTCCTTGTTGTACTGCCAGTGCATTCCGGTCGATAAATTGTCATATTTCTGCATGCGGTACATGCCGGCATTTTGAATCCCCGTATCGGGGTCTTTTGTTATAACGATCGGGAGCGTAATAAAGGGGCCTCCGTCATGCGGCCAGCATTTTAATACGGGAAGCCTGTCGAGAAGGGTTCCGTCGGTATAAATCTTTTCCTGGCAGGGGGCGGTTTTTACCTTTTTGGGGATAAGTCCGGCAATCTCCTTCAGAGTAAACAGCATTCTGATCTTATTCATGAATCCTTCAGGAGGACGCATCTTTATGTTTGACTCAAGCCGGACGGCGATTTCGTCGAAGGATTTGCAGGAAAGCGCAAGCTGCATCCGTCTATAACTTCCGAAGGCATTGATAAGAAGAGGATATGAAAATCCCCTGACTCTTTCAAAAAGGAGCGCTGGACCGCATGTTTTTGAAACCCGGTCTGCTATTTCGGTAATTTCCAGTTCATGCTCAACTTCGGCGCTTATTCTGTGCAATTCGCCCGAAGCCTCAAGTTCTTCTATAAACCGCTGTAAGTTTTTATATGGCATAGATTGATTGTTTTATGAAATTTTCTTTTAAGCCGCTGTAAAAAATAAAGTAGTCATCCGGATGTCAAAAACGGCATAAGGAGCCGTAACAAAATGGTCAGAAATGTAATCATTATTTTGTAACGG
>CAYVMK010000170.1:0-1637 GCA_964452445.1 uncultured Desulfonema sp.
CTAATCGGGAGAAAAATCTTTATTTGAACTGGCTCATCACATCATACAGTGGAAGCAGAATAGACAGGGCTATGAGGCCGAAAACGCCGCCCAGGAAGAGGATGGAGAGGGGCTCTATCATGTTTACCATCGTTTGAACCGATCGCTTTACCTCGTTGTTATAATAGGTTCCCAGTCTGGCAAAAGATACATCAAGTGTGCCGGTGGTCTCGCCATTCCTCACGGCCCCAAGGAGAAGGGGCGGAAATCCTCCGGCCGCCTCAAAACCGGCAGAAATTGACTGTCCCCGCTGGATTTCGCTGTAAGCCGCTTCGAGCCTCCCTTCAAGGTAGCGGTTCCCGAGAACATTGTCCGCCAAAATTTCGAATATATTGTGAAGAGTCACGCCTGCCGCATACATCGTGGCAAAATTCTGGCTCAGCCGTGCCATTGCAATATTCGTGGCAACCTGCCCTATCACAGGAATCTTCAGGAGGTATTTCTGGAGAAAAACAGCTCCGCTTTTTGTCTTCCGGAATATCAGGAACAAAACAACCGCTGTTACGATACCGGCTATAATATAAAGCCAGTGCAACTGTAAGAAAAGACTTACGCCAAGAACCGCCCTTGTCACGGACGGAAGCTCGACTCCCATCTCTTTCAAAAGGCCTGCCATGCGGGGCAACACATATCCCACCCACATTCCGATCACCGCCGCTATTGAAATAATTATAAATGACGGATAGATGGTTGCGCGCCTGATAGTGGAGCGAATATCTTCTTTCCATTCTATAAATTCCGCCAGGCTTTTGAGGCTCTTCGGCAACGTACCTGACTGCTCGCCCATTCGTATGATGCCCATATCGAGCTTCTGGAAAACCTTTGGAAAGCGGCTCATCGCCTCATACATCATGTTGCCGGCTTCAACGGAGAGCTTCACTTCGCCGACAATCTTTTTCATCGGTTTGGATGGAATGATTCTTTCATTCTCCTCCAGAGCCGACAGAACAGGAAGACCTAGTTCAAGCGTCTGGGAAAGGCGGTAATAAAACTCTATTATTGTGCGGGGCTTTATAGTGCCTGAGAACCATTTACCGGCGCCTATACCTTCGATGACCTTCCGGCTGTCAATCAGTGTCAGCCCCGCCTCCCGCAACTGTTTTTCCATTTCAGAATCATTGGCTGCAACGGTAGCGCCTTTGAGCAAACGGCCGGAACCGTCAACCGCCCTGTATTTGAACTTAGGCATACGCCACCACGCGCAGCACCTCTTCCAGGGAGGTCATCCGGTTATTGACCTTTTTCAGGGCCTGTTTCAGGAGAAAACTGGCGCCGTCTCTTACAGCCGCATCTTCTATAGCGCTCTGGGGCGCGCCCGAAAAGATCAGCTCCTGTATCTCCCTGTTGACCATTATTATTTCATACACGGCGATCCTGCCGCTGTAACCTGATTTGTTGCAGGCATCGCACCCTGCTGCCTTCAGCATCTCTTCCGGAGGCTCAAGGCCGTTTTTTATAAAAATCTCCTTTTCTTCCGGTTTTGTAACGGCCGCAACTGCGCAGCGCGGACAGAGCTTCCGGAGAAGCCGCTGGGCGGCCACCATCGTTATGGAAGAAGCCAGCATGCTGGCATTCACTCCAAGATCTATCAGCCTGTT
>CAYVMK010000170.1:1737-5451 GCA_964452445.1 uncultured Desulfonema sp.
ATCAAAAGCCGCATAACAACCGTCTCATCCAGATGTGTCGGGAAAGTTGATACGCGAATGTTGATATCACCGCCTTTTCCGGAAAATTTTATCCTTCCGTCATGCGGAATATTGGGGTTGGAGATGTCCATGTCCCCCATTATCTTGAAACGCGTGGCAAGGCCCTGCTGAAACCGTTTTGGAAAAAGATATTTCTGATGCAGGACGCCGTCGATGCGGTAATATACTCTGACGAGGTTTGTGTCTCCCACGATGTGGATATCGCTGGCATTGAGCACCCGCCCCTTTTCTATGATAAGATCGGCAAGCTGGATATTCTGGTTATAGTCGAACTGTTGGCCCACAACACCCGACATGGTTATTTTTTCAATCTCTTCATCTATTATCGCTGCGGTTTTGTAATACAGCTCAATTGAGTTCCGGATCCAGTCTTTCGGCGCTATGTAAGACTCGATCCGGCAGCCTGTCATCCGGGAGAGATTGTCCCTGACCAGCACATCAAACGGGTTGAAAGTGGCAATCTTAAGGGTCTGTCCCTCCTGCGCCAGTGGGAATATGTTGTTGGCTGCGACAAAATCCTCGGGAATGCGTGAGATCAGATCATAATCTATCGACACTTTGGAAGTGTCCATGATCTTTGCCCCGCTCTGAACCGCTATAGCCATCTGCACCTGTTCTTCGCTTATCCAGTCAAGCCGCAGCAGAACATCCCCAAGCATTTTGCCCGTCTTTTTTGACTCAGAAAGTGCCATTTCGAGCTGGTCATTTCCGATAATCCCCATATCTATTATTATTTCACCGAGCCGCTTTTTCATCTTGCGTTATCCCCGGCTGATGTTGTTTTGTTTCCATACTGAATCATGTTCTTCTGCCTTTCAATAAATCCGGTCAAAAACATCACACGGTCATCCACTGATTTTTTTTCATTATCAGACGACCATCCTTTCCGGTTCAGAAACAACCGGTAATTTTTAAGAGCTTCGCCGTACAACTCCATCTTGTCGTAAAGCACAGCCATGTTGAAGAGTAACCGGCCGTTTTCAGGATCTATCTTCCCGGCTTTTTCATAAAACGTCCTCGCCTCATCCAACCGCCCGAGCCGGCTTAATGCCGCAGCTTTGTGGAAATATATGTCGAAAGAAGGCGCGCCTGTGATTTGCTGCGCCGCATCGAGCAGTGAAACCGCAATGCCGGGTTCGCCCATCCCCATCCGGGCGATGGCATGATTTATCATAATCTGGATTATCAGGGTCTTTTTCCGACAGGCACTGAAGTATCGGCAGCGCCATTGCAAACTCCCGGTTTTTCAGATATGCGGAAGCAAGGTTAAACAGCGCGTCTGTATTCTGAGGATTTTTATCAAGCGCCTGCAGATACATAACGATAGCTTCTTTCAGCCTGTTTTGCCGGTGGTAGAAAACGGCCTTTTCGTAAAACGGGCATGCAGACTCCTGCCCTGGAGATTTAAGAGGCTTATGCGCCACGGATGCCTTAGTCCCGATCGCTTTTTTTGCCTTTTTAACCGCGGCTTTTTTAACGATACTATCGGTTCCCGGCGGAATGTTTTGTTTCACAGCCGGCTCTCCGGCCTGTCCGGACTCTCCTGGAACAGCCTTTACGGGCAGACCCGTCACGGGCACTCCTGTCTTTTCCGGTTCACGGGGCATAACTTCTCCGCCCGAAGTTGAATCGGCCGGTTCCGGATCCTGTCTGACTGCCTGGTTATCGGATAGTTGGGCTATCGGGGGACTCAATTTTTCAGGCGCCGGTATTTCCAGCATAAATAAAACAGCCAGTCCAAGACCCAGCACAATGCACACAAGCATGCCATAAATCCGGAACTTCGATTTTCCGTGAATCTTGCCCGTTTCTTGAAACAAAGCGGAAGCTTCGGAATGCTGCTTTTCCTTCTCTTTTTTTCTTAAAGCCGCATTGAGCAGGCTCATTCATTTCTCCTGTAATAGATATGTCATTAAGCGTGATGGACTCGTAAATAAAGTTCTTCTCCCAATTAGTTGGGAGAAAGGGGTCAAGGATTCGAGGATTCAAGGGTTCAAGTGTTTGTTTTCTAATGATTTTATCAGAGCTTTAAGCATCCTCTCAATCTCCCCGATATCTCGTTGAAGGTCTGACAGGCTTTCCTTTCACTGGAATCCTGGAACCCTTGAATCCTTGAATCCTCATAGGATCACCAACTCTTTTGGAGGTGATCCATAAAAAGTTACCGCAGCACAATCTCCGGAGTGATGTCGGGAAGCGTTATCTCCCGCGCGGCATTTTCAGCTCCTTCCCTTGTGACAAAAGCGCCGATCAGCAGCCGGTAACCGCCGTTTTTCATTTCCTGCACATAGCCGTCATACCGGTTGCTTCTCAACATATCCGCAATACTGCCGATTACCTCCGGCGACATCCCTTCGCCCACGCTTATCGCCCACGGAGCTGCCAGAATTCTGGCTCCGGCCAGCCCGCTCTCCCTGATGAACTGCAGCGCCCCGGCCCTGTCATTAAACCGCCCGGCAAAATGCCTGTACCAGATTCCCTCTTCACCCAGGTCCACTTTTACCCAGTGGGAATCCACGCCGTTTGTCCTGTATCGTGAAGCCTCCTGGAGTACATTGTCCGCTAATCTGTGTGAAGCAATCAATACCGTAAATGAACGGGGCTGGGATTCGGGATTCCGTTGCTCAGACGCCGGTGACAGAGCAGGTGAATGAGCGCCGTTATCGGAAGTGTTGCCTGCTGCGCTCTTTGTCTCGGCGGTCTCAGGAGAATAAGGGAGCGCCGCGCTATCCTTTACAGCCGGGGCGCCTGCCGGCTCCTCTCTGTTCCATGATACCCAAAATCCCCGGTAAAATGCAAAGAGCGCCAAAACCATAAAAAGAAACGCCAACACAGCACGGTGAAACGGTTTTCCGGCCAAAATTTTTCCTGCGGCAGGATCAGGATTTCCGAGCTCCCTCAGGGCTTGTATCACATACCGCTTATGGATTGTATGATCATTTGCCATATAGCCGGCAATGAGGGAATAATCACAGATTCTGTTAATCAGACGGGGAGTACCTGCTGAAGCTTTGAATATCCTGTCAACGGAATCTCTTGTAAAGCGGACCTGGCCTTTGTTGCCTGCAACAAACAGCCTTCTTTCGATATAGCCTGAGACCTCTTCCTTCTTCAGGTAATCAAGGGTACAGTTTATGGCAACCCTCTGGCGCAACTGCCTCAATTCGGGTTTTGAGATTGTGGTAAGCAGCTCAGGCTGCCCCACTAGCGCCATTTGAAGCAGCTTCTCCTTGTCGGTTTCCAGGTTGGAAAGCAGGCGCAGATCTTCCAGCGCCTCCATCGGCATTGTCTGGGCGTCGTCAATGATGATGACTACGGGCTTTAAACGGTCTGCTCCGAGAAGAAACGCGTTCAGCCTGTCCATCAGATCTTTTTTGGTTGCACCGGCGAAGGAAGCAACACCAAGGTCATCAAGGATTGCAGCAAGTATTTCGACTCCGGAAAGCGACGGATTGATGATATAGACTGTCTCTGCCTTCCCCTCAAGCCTGTCCAGAATAGTGCGGCAGACAGTTGTCTTTCCGGTTCCCACCTCTCCTGTCAGGAGAACAAACCCGGAACGGTTGTTGATCCCATAGAGCAGCTTTTCAATAACGCTCTGGTGCGTCCGGGAAAGAAACAAAAATCCAGGGTCCGGCGTAATGGCAAACGGGG
>CAYVMK010000171.1:0-5448 GCA_964452445.1 uncultured Desulfonema sp.
ATCCAATATTATCAGATAAAAGTACGCATCAACTGTATGAGAACATTTTATGTTTATATCCTGTGCAATAAACGAAACGGCACTCTTTACACTGGGGTGACATCAGACCTTGTAAAGCGCATTTATGAACATAGAAATAACATGGTTGATGGGTTTACAGATAAATATAATGTCCATCATCTGGTATGGTATGAAAACCACATGACAGCCGAATCCGCCATTACGAGAGAGAAACAGATAAAGAAGTGGAAACGGAAATGGAAGTTGGAGCTTATTGAGAAGAATAACCCGGAATGGAAGGATTTATATGAAAGCCTTTTAGGGTAAATTCTGGATTCCCGCTTTCGCGGGAATGACGAGAGAAAAAGGCCGGAATGACGAGTGAAAAAGGTGGGAATGACGAGTGAAAAAGACCGGAATGACGAGTAAAAAAACTGGGAATGACGAGAGAACAAGCTTGAAATGTCGAGTGAAAAGTGCGAGAATGACGAGTATAATTAAAATTATGATGAAAGAGCTAATTGCAAAACTCGCATATTCGTATGTTTTGTCATTCCCGCGAAAGCGGAAATCCAGTATTATTAATAGATTCTGGACTCCCACTTTCGTGGGAGTGACGACTTTTGGTACTTCTGCAATTGGCTCGAAAGATAAAAAATATGACACATCCATTTAAGCCTATAGATACCGGCAAACTTAAAACCTATTCCATTTCGGAAAGAAAGAGTAAGGTCTCGGCTGATGATTTTGCGGTTCCCTGGAGTAAAGGCGGATCTTTCAGAGAATTTTTGGACGGACTCCCCGGTATACTGGCGGGAACTGATGTCCGGGACGTAATATCCTCCATGTCTGAAGCCTTCCTCAAAAAGAAAACCATCCTTGTCGGGATGGGAGCCCACGTTATCAAGGTCGGCCTGAACCCGTTAATAATTGATCTGATGCGGCGGGGAATAATAACGGCTGTTGCCATGAACGGGGCCGGCATTATTCATGATTCTGAAATAGCCATGACCGGCAGGACATCGGAAGATGTAGCCGCATCACTCGGCGACGGCTCATTCGGAATGGCGCGTGAAACAGGCGAATTTTTAAACGGGGCGATAAAAAGGGCTGAAAGGGAGTCTCTGGGGCTCGGGGATGCGGTCGGGAAAGAGATTGCCGAAAAGAATTTTCCTTTCAGGGATAAAAGCATTCTTGCGGCAGGCGCTGCACTTGATGTTCCCGTCACGGTTCATGTTGCAATAGGCACGGATATAATCCACATGCACCCAGGCTTTGATCCAAGGGCGGCAGGCGGGGCGACTCACAGGGATTTTCTGACCTTTGCCTCGGTAGTCTCAACCCTCAGCGAGGGAGTTTACCTTAATATAGGCTCTTCCGTTATTATGCCGGAAGTCTTTCTGAAAGCAGCGACTCTTGTTCGCAACCTTGGCCATGATATTGACACCTTTACCGCCGTTAACATGGATTTTATCCGGCACTACCGTCCAATGACGAATGTTGTCGGCAGACCGACCGCAAAAGGCGGAAAAGGAATAAATCTTACCGGCCATCATGAAATCATGCTTCCTCTTATCGCCGCCGGAGTAATTGAAAAAGTGAACAGTGAATAGTGAAAAGTGAATAGAAGGGTTCAAGGATTCAAGGATTCGAGGGGTCGAGAGGCAAGCGCGTGGGATTTCGAAAGACCAGGAGCCAGAGGTATTGTTTTGAAGATTAAACAGTTCCGTTATTCATCCGACAATCTCGGCTATCTGCTTTATGCGGAAAAATCTGCTATTGCCATAGACGGAGGCGCGGTTGATCAGATATTTTCATTTGCCGGGCAGAACGGTCTGAAAATTGAATATGTCACAAACACCCACTCACATCCCGATCATACCACGGGATTAAAATTACTTATTGGCAAGTCAGGCGCTTTATACCTTGATCATAACACTCTTCCGGCAAAAGGATTTATCGGACTGGCCGGCGAAAAAATCGACGTATATCGTACTCCGGGGCATACGGATGATTCCATCTCATTTCATGCCGGAAATTTTCTTATTACAGGGGACACTCTGTTTAACGGCACAGTCGGGAATTGCTTTTCAGATGATACTTCTGCATTTTACAATTCGATAAAGAAGCTCATCTCTTTTCCGAAAGATACCATTATATATGCAGGGCATGATTATGTTGAGTATTCCATGTCTTTTGCAAGACTGATTGAACCCGGAAACGGCGATATCGATATCTTTCTGAAAAAATATAATCCGGGGCATGTCTTCTCAAAGCTTGAAGATGAGCTGAAGGTCAACCCATATCTGCGGTTTAATGATTCAAAAATGACATCTGTTTTGAAAGAAAGAGGGCTTCCTGTTTCAACGGAATTTGAACGCTGGGAATCGCTCATGAGTCTGGGATAGGTTTGTTTATATGCAGTGAAAAGAAAGGGTCAAAGGCATCCGCCAAACAGATCGGCGGACCTGCGGCAGGCACAAAGGTAAAGAGAGTTGACCGTGAGTCGTGAGGCGTAAGTCGAAATTCAGAAAAAATCTTTCGGACACTTGAACCCTTGAATCCTTTTTTATAACCGGAAAACACACATTGTATGAATATTACGGATTTTGTAAAAGATAGGGCGGAAAAGCTTTTTGACGGGGCTAAGGGAAGTCACGACTGGGAGCACACCTTAAGGGTTTACGGCCTGTGCGAGCGTATAGGCCCCGTGGAGAAGGCGGACATGGATGTGCTGCGTGTCGCGGCATACCTGCATGATATCGGAAGGGCCGACCAGGATTCGACTTCCGGTGTGGTATGCCACGCGGAAAAAGGCGCCGAGATGGCATGGCCGATAGTTAAGAAGCTTCCCCTTTCCGAAGAACAAAAGACAAATATTATCCACTGCATAAGGGCGCATCGTTTCAGAGGGAAATGTCAGCCTGAGACTGCCGAAGCGAAAGTGCTGTTCGATGCGGACAAGCTTGATGCAATCGGAGCCGTCGGGGTTGCGAGGGCATTTTTGTTTGCGGGTGAGGTGGGAGCGAGGCTCCACAATCCTGATTTGAAGGTTGAAGAGACAAAACCATATACCAGAGAAGACACCGGCTTCAGAGAGTTTAAGGTCAAGCTTTGCAGAATCAGAGAGAGGATATTGACAAAAGAGGGGAGAAAACTTGCGGATGAAAGACATGCTTTCATGGAAGGATTCTTTAACCGGTTTTTGGAAGAATATGAGGGAAAGAGGTAGATAATATGAGCATTAATAAAGTTGAAAAGATTGACGATTGGGTTAAGGTAAAACATCTGCTTGTCAGTGTTTCGGATAAGAAGGGTCTTGAATCTTTTATCCCGGAGCTTGTCGGCATAAATCCGGACGTAAGGATTTTTTCAACTGGCGGGACATTTTCAAGTCTGAAAGAGATTCTCGGCAACAAGGCTTCATGCCTTACCCAGGTGTCGGACTACACAGGCCAGCCCGAAACACAGGGCGGCCTCGTGAAGACGCTCGATTTCAGGATATACCTCGGCCTTCTTACCGAAACCTATAATGACTCTCACAGGGCGGATCTCGAAAGAACAAAAAGCGTTCCCATAGACATGGCAGTCGTTAACCTCTATCCTTTTAAAGCGACGATATCGAAGCAAGGTGTTACGCCGGAAGATGCCCGCGGAAACATAGATATCGGTGGGCCGTGCATGATAAGAGCCTCGGCCAAAAATTTCCTGCGTGTGGCTTCGGTGGTCGATCCGGCGGATTATGGTAAGATCATATCCGAGCTGAAAGAAAATGATAATAAAATATCATTGAAAAGCAGGTTCGGGCTTGCGAAAAAAGCTTTTGCGCACACGGCGGCATATGACGGCACGATTGCGGATTATCTTGCCGGAAGAACATTTGAGGAAGTGAAAGGCTGTTACAGGACATGAAGAAGGGGGGCGAATGGCAGAAGATCTGAGGAAAATGTATAAAACCATTATGGACGACCACTTCCCGCCTGTGATGGAAATAAGTTTTATCGACGGGGATAAAAGACAGACTCTTTTTTATGAAAAAGTTGTCTGGACTATAGATGACGTCATAAAAGGATTGCGGTACGGGGAGAACCCCGGGCAGGAGGCCGCCCTATACAGGCTGACAAACGGAAACCTGGTTCTTGGGGAGATACAGACAATTCTGCCCGGCAATCATCTTGCCTCCGATGTCGAACTGCTCCAGTCAGGCAAGCATCCCGGCAAGACAAACCTGACCGATGCGGACAATGCCCTGAACATTCTCAGGTATTTTGCAAATCAACCTGCAGCGGTTATAGTAAAGCACAACAATCCGTGCGGAGTCGCCCTCTCCGATTCCCTTCTCGATGCGTATCTGAAAGCGAACATGGCGGACAGGGTCGCGGCATTCGGGGGATGCATTGCCTTAAACAGGCCGGTTGATATTGAAACAGCCGAAGCAATAAACATGCAGTATGCCGAAGTGGTGGTGGCGCCTGAATTCGAGAAAGGGGTCATGGATATCTTTGCAAAGAAGAAAAATCTGAGGGTGATAAGGATAAGAAACATTGAAAGACTCCGGACCTTTGTCGGAAAAAGGTGCGTTGAGTTCAAAAGCCTGATAGACGGAGGAATTGTAGCCCAGTGGTCATTCGTGCCCGAAGCCCGTTCGAAAGAGAGCCTGCGCCCTGCCGAATGTTCGTACAAGGGGAAGATCTACAGGATAAAGAGAGATCCGACGGATAGGGAATTTGAGGACATGCTTTTCGGGTGGCTGGTCGAATCAGGTGTTACTTCCAATTCGGTTATCTATGTCAAGGATAAGGTTACTGTCGGAATAGGCACCGGTGAGCAGGACAGGGTCGGTGTCGCCGAGATAGCAAGGGACAAGGCTTACAGGAAACTCGCGGACAGGTACTGCTTTGAAAAGCACAGGATTGCATACAATGACCTTAAGGACGGGGACAAAAAAGCGGAAATAGATGAAAGGGTGGCGCGTGAAAAGGGCGGGCTGATTGGAGCAGCTATGGTCAGCGACGCATTCTTTCCTTTCAGGGACGGTGTTGATGTCGGGATCAGGGAGGGAATCTCCTGCGTTATCCAGCCGGGCGGATCGGATAACGACTACCAGTCGATCGAAGCCTGCAACGAGGCGAATGTTGCGATGGTGTACACGGGGCAGAGAAGCTTTAAACACTGATCAGTGAATGGTGAATAGTTAACAGAAGGATTCAAGGATTCGAGGGTTCAAGGAGCACAAAGGGGGCGATAACGTTCGTGCAGAAAGTGCTTGACGATTAATATTCAACATGAGAGTCACACAATATGCCAAGATTAGAAAGTTAGAAATTATTTTCTGCGTTTTTTTACCCCTCAAGGGGGTACTGAAAAAAGTCCCGTTTATCGGGGTTAGGAAGATTAGATGCCCCTGGCGTGCTGCATCATGTCATGGGTCGGGGAATTGAGAAAAGA
>CAYVMK010000172.1:0-5442 GCA_964452445.1 uncultured Desulfonema sp.
AATGCAAATATGTGGCTTTCATTTTTCTATATAAATCTTCCGAGAGAATCATTTCTGGTTGGGGTTGCATATTACCTTGTCCAGTCTTATGGCGGCCTTGGATTGGCGATGGCTTATATGAGTTCAAGCATACTGGCATTAATTTTTATTTTTTCACTTGTTGTGATGCTGTATAGAAAGAGAAAAAGTTGAAGACAGTGATAACGTAGAATGAATCCAAGGGTTACCGTTTCTGTTTTAGGGGGCTTCTATGCGTTTGACTTGGCAGTTCAATTGCTAAGTACGGAATGTTGCAAAGGCACCCAGTATCCGGTTTTTAAGGCAATGGATGGGAAGATTCTAAAGATGGGATTGAAGCGGCGTATTGACAGATAACCACACACTTGATTGAAAGGGGCACAACACTATGACAAATTACCGGGATAGAATATACGAAAAATACTCATCAATGTTTCTAGACAAGGGGGGTGTTTTTGATGTTTTTTCCGCGCGCCGCTGCGGGAAGGCCTACGATTGGTATTTACGTAATTGGCTTCCTGCAAAGAAAGACGCACAGATTCTGGATTTGGCTTGCGGATCTGGATGGCTATTGTATTTCTTCCGCGAGCGCAGCTATTTCAACATCGTCGGCGTTGATATTAGCCCGGAACAGGTAGCTCTCAGCCGCCAGGTCACAGGGGAGGTCACGCAGGACAATGTCCTAAATTTTTTGTGTAAACACGAGAACTCATTCGATTTGATTATTGCGCTTGACCTGGTAGAACACTTTCACAAAGAGGAGGTCCTTACGTTTTTGGACGATTGTTATGTCGCATTGCGGTCAGGCGGGCGTTTAATACTTCAGACACCGAATGCTGAAACTCCATGGGGAGCTTCTTCCCTCTATGGTGATTTTACGCATGAGGTGTGTTTTCAGTATAGTAACCTCAGGCGGTTGATGCGACTAATCGGGTTCGATAATGTTACAGGACGTGAATCTGGCCCAGTTCCTAAGGGATATAGCATAGCGTCTACCGTGCGCTATATTCTATGGCTCGGTATTAGGCTTTTCCTCCAGTTCTTCAATGCTGTAGAGACAGGCGGGTCTGGTAGCGGCATCTTCACACGTGTGTTTCTGATCAGTGGAGTGAAGCAATGATAAATACCGGTAGTCTGAAAATATTTTACATCGGTTGGTTGCGTCCAGGTCAGACTTCACTTCAGCGCCTTCGTGCATTGGAGAATTTGGGGCACACGGTAATGGGGGTAGATGCAACCCCTCCGTTGAAGCCATGGGTTCTGAATTTTCCTCGTAGACTTTCTGGCAAGCTTTTTCGTCTTGGATTCGATGCGTTTGGTCCTAAAGATCGTAATGGTGAGAATGCTGCAGTGTTAAGGTTGTTTCGTGATGCAAAGTGGGATGTGTTGTGGATTGACAAGGGAACGACCATTGAAGCCGATACCTTAAACCAAGTGCGGCTTCACCAGCCGCACTGCCGGATTATTGGCTACTCGCCGGATGACATGTATACGCGCTACAACCAGTCACGTCCATTTCTACAGTCATTATCGCTATATGATGTTTACTTTACTACAAAATCTTACGCCGTTAAAGAGCTTGAGTCGTTGGGTGCAAAGGAAGTCCATTTTATTGACAATGCTTACGATTCTTCTATACACCGTCCAATGGCAGTTGGGACTAACGATCGCGAAGCCTTCGGTGGCAGAGTAGGGTTTATCGGTACCTATGAAGCCGAACGTTGCCGTTCCATAAAGTTTCTGGCTGCAAACGGGGTGTCCGTGCGAGTCTGGAGTTCGAACTGGCCGTTTAAGAGTATTTCCAATGGTCTTCGAGTTGAGTACCAGAACCTATGGGACGATCATTATGCATTGGCCATTTGTGCATTTGATATCAACCTTGGGTTTCTCCGCAAACTCAGCCGTGACCGACAGACCACGCGGAGCGTGGAGATACCAGCCTGTGGTGCCTTCATGCTTGCGGAGCGGACCGATGAGCACCAAGCACTTTTCGAAGAAGGAAAAGAGGCAGTGTATTTTGATTCTGATGAAGAACTGTTGGATAAGGTGCGCTACTATCTTGCCCATGAGGATGAGCGGAAACAGATCGCCGCCGCCGGGCGTGAGAGGTGCGTAAAGTCAGGCTACAGCAACGAGGCTAGGATTTCGAAAATGATGGAGATCGCAATGAGGTAGCTGGGAGGGTATTTTGATGTCTATTTATGAAAACGTCCTGAGAATAAACCAACAGGTTTCGAGACTGAAGAGGCGGAGTATTGAGCGTCCACTCTTCCATTTTGGCATCGTTCTCGCCATTTTATCTATAGTTTCTTTTGCATTGTTAGCTTACGATGAGGAATCCTTGGTGAGTCAGTGGTTGTGGATATCCCCCGCAATCCTGTTTGTAGCTTGTTTGGGAACGGCGTTTTGTATAATTCGTGCAAATATTCAAATGGTGGGGTCACCGGTGTTTTGGGTGCTCCTTGCCAGCGGTAGTTACTGGGGGTTTGGGCCACTCATTTATACATTCGGGAGCTCGGAGACGAAAGCACTTATGGAAAGCTCACATTACATTAGCGTATCAGACTTATTTCGCACTAATATGCTGAATAGCATAGGAATGCTGGCGCTTCTGGTTGGTTTGGTTGTCGGGAGGCGATTAGTTGGTAGTCGGTCGCTAGGTTGGGTACGGCGTTTTGAAGGATTGAACGCTTTACAAGTGGCTGGTTTGTTGGCGGTTTTAGGATTGACCGTGAAGTTTTTTGTTGTTTTACCATTTGTTTTTGGGCTAAACGGAACGCCATCGTCTTTTCTGCAACAGATGAGTATGCTGTCGAAAGGAGCTTTGATGATTCTGGCGTATTTATCTGTGACAAGAGGTGGAAAAGTTATCGTTTGGTTTCTTCTCCTATTTGTGATTGAACTATTGACAGGCATTGTTATGGCTAGTAAAGCATCTATTATGGAACCAATTGTCTCGGTGTTGATTGGTCTGACGATTGGTAGTGGGAAGCCGTCCACTATGGTTAAAGGCGTTATTATTTTGGGATTGATGCTGTTTGTTTTGCAGCCCGTGATTATTATCTGTGGCAGAGGAAATGAAGTTGGACAGAACTTTGCTACTTCTTTTACGAAAGCAGGCATGAAGATGACAAAATCTTTTTCTGATCTTATACAAGGAACTTATGACGCAAAGAATGCGACACCTCAAAGTTGGTGGATGCGTTTGTGTTATACCCCTCAACAAGTTTTTGCCATGCGAGAGTATGACGCCGGAAGGCCTGGTAGCCCCTGGAATGATTTTGGTATGGCGCTTATTCCTCGTATGCTATGGCGTGACAAACCCTTGATAAATCCTGGCGCAAACTTTAGCGTACTTTTTGATGGTAATAAAAATAATAACAATGCTCCTGGCGTATTGGGCGAAGGATATTGGTACGGCGGTTGGTTAGGGCTGCTGATGGTCTGCTTGTATACGGGAATATTTCTGGGTGGGGTCGATCGGGTATCTATTGAGGTAATTTCGCGCCGCGTTTGGATTTTTATGCCGTTGGTTTTTTTAGGAATTAAAAATGGTTTTCGTATTGACGGTTGGTTCAGCACAGAGTTTTTGTTCGGTTTGGTGTGGTATGTTTTTTTTGTTGTTAGCTGGTACTATTTCTCGACATTTTTACTAATAATGGCTCGTGTGTTTCTTCCTGGTTACAGACGAAGTCATGCAAAGTGAAAAGAACAGTTTCATGTTTCAAAAAATGTTTGCTAAAGGATTAATTTATGAAGACTAGAATTTTAATTACCTCAATGGCTTTTGATGCTGAACGCGGTGGTGGTGGTAATCGGTTGATGTATGATTTAGCGGTAGGCTTGGCGCGTCGCGGCCATAAAATTATGGTTGTTTGTGAAGACCAGTTTGATCGGGGTTTGGAGCGGGAGGATGTTGGTGGTATAACAGTTTTTCGATATCGTCTGCCTCTTCCAAATAAATTGAATATACTAAGGCCTAAGGATCATATGTATGCTGTAAAAAGATTATTGGATAAATATGTGTCTGAGCCGCCGGATATTGTTCATGGGCATAATCTTTTCCAGTCTGCCGCAGTTTTTGACCGGTTTTATAACAAGTCCCGATGTTGTTACACTATTCATTCTCCAGCGGTGGATGAAGCACGGATTGCCTGGGGCTCTCAAGGAATTGTTGGTAAACTCAAATCTTTTTTTGGGCTAAGTGTTATTAGGTGGCTTGAATCGGAGATTTTGAGCAAGTCATCGGCGCTAACGGCTGAATCGCAATATACGGTGAGGTGTATCGCTCAAAATTATAACTCCGCCGTTGCTGGGAAAATTCAAGTTATTCCCGGCTGGGTGGACATGTCAATTTTTAAGCCTTTGATTCAAGACAAGGTGGATGTGGTAAGGCAACATCTTGGGTGGCCCTTGGACTCTCCGATATTCTTTGTATTGCGCAGGCTGGAAGCGCGTATGGGATTGGATAATCTTCTGCGTGCGCTTGTTATTGTAAAAAAGCGTGGATTTCATCCCTATACGGTCATCGGCGGAAGCGGCTCATTGCGTGTGTCTCTTGAAAAATTACGCGACGAATTAGGCTTGCATGAATGTGTACGTTTCATGGGTTTCGTTCCAGCCAATATGCTTCCTCAAGCCTATGCTGCATGTGACGCTTCAATTATTCCGACAGCGCAATTGGAATGTTTCGGAATTATTGCTCTTGAGGCATTGGCATGCGGAAAAACGACCCTGGTTACTCCGGTAGGGGCTTTGCCTGAGGTCATGCGCAATTTTCAACCGGAATGGATTGCCCATGACGCGACGGCCGAAGGGATTGCCGACCTTATGTGTGCCTTCTTGAATAAGAGCTTGCCGCCTTTTTTTTATCGCGATGTTCAGGATGTGATTGAAAAGAAGTATTCTTTTGAATGCGCCTTGACGGCTTATGAACGCCTTTTTTCCGAATAATCATGCCATACTGGAAATTAGCGGTTGGGCATCTGCGTGGATCAGAAGAAAATCATACGTGACCATAAAGCTTAGAGCATTTGAATTGACGATAAAGCGATGGGGCTTGAAATATAGGAAAATGAATTAATATAGGGCGAAGAAGGGGTAGAGAATAAAATATGAATGTTCTTTTTGTTTATTCATTGCAAAATACACCATCGTTGTTAAAACCATTGTGGTCACCGGAACAGATTCAGTTTGGAATATCGTATATATCAGCAATATTAAAAAAATATGGACACTTGACTAAACTGGCCGTTTTAAGCAGTTCGCACGGTAAGAAAAATTATCCGGTTATCGATAAAGCAATAGCAAATTTTAAACCAAAATTGATATGTTTTACTGCAATATCCTCAGAATACGAATTTATCCGGGATATAGCTGATTATTTGAAACTCCAATATCCTGACATCTATACTTTGATAGGTG
>CAYVMK010000173.1:0-5422 GCA_964452445.1 uncultured Desulfonema sp.
TGTGTTGGGTGTGTTTGGGTTTTGGTTTTCTCAAAGCAAGGAAAGCTCCTGATGCCGACGGAGGCGCCCACGGAGGAAAATCGGAAGGCGCGGGGCTTGGAAACCTTCCCAAAAAACTTCAGTCAATGAATATCCCGCCAATGATCACCTTTGACCAGGGTCTTGTACCCGGAGGTCGTAAAATATCGGCTCTTTTTCTTGTTTTAAGCGGAGCGCTTGTCGGCTTTTGTGCCTCCATTATGGGCGTTGGAGGCGGATTCCTGACCTTCCCGATATTCGTATACGTTCTCGGCGTTTCTTCCCTTACGACCGTCGGCACCGATATATTCCAGATCGTCTTTACCGCGGGTTATGCCGCAATCTCCCAGTATGCAATTTATGGTTTTATTTTTTACACACTTGCGATGGGAATGCTCCTTGGGTCACTGATGGGAATACAGGTAGGGGCAATGGCAACCAAGGTTGTGAAAGGAATAACAATAAGGGGTTTTTACGCAATGGCGGTTCTTGCCGGTTTTACCAACAGGTTCTTTGCCCTTCCGTCCAAGCTTGCAAGCATCGATCTCATTCCACTCTCCAAGGAGACCGGCAAATGGCTCGACCTTATCGGAATATGGTCTTTCTTCATAGTGATCAGCATCTTTGCAGTCTGGGTAACCGGCACCTTCCTTATGAATATAAAAAAGCTTAAGGGAGAGGAGGTAATATCATGATAGCGGATAAAAAAGAATTTTACGGAGGCTTCGCATTACTGGTCGGGTTTTTTGCTGTTCTGGTCATAATGTTTACCCCCATTTTCGAAGGGAAAAACGCATTAAATTATCTCGACTCGTTATATAATACCATTTCAAAAGGTTCGGCATATTACATTCCGAAACTCAAAAAAGAAGTCGCCGATTTTAAAGCAGAACCGGTTTCAATAACCATCACCATGAAAGACCCGCAGCAGGCTGAAAAAACAGATCTTCTTTTTATAAAGAGCGGGGCTTCTGCAGATGTGTCCGGATCCGGAATAAAGATAAGCGGTGATATCAATAAAATTCTGGAAAACTGTCTTGAGGATTCGGATAACATGTTCAACAATAAAGGCGGCATCGTTTCTGAAAAATACGGTTATCCTGAAAAAGAGGTCCTGTTCAACTGGTGGTCGGCAATCAAGGTTATGGACAAAGAGTTCGGCAAACAGGGTAAATTCAAGGAAATGAAGCTTATCGGCTCAATTTCGAAAAAGGGAGTTGAATGCTCTTATAATTATTATAAAATCATTCCGCAAAAGATCTCCGAAAAGCTTGGCATAGTTGTTTTTTCTCTTGTATTCTACGTGATTTATACAATGTGGTACGGCTTTGCCATACTGTTCATGTTTGAAGGATGGGGGTTAAAGCTTTCGCATTAATCATTCTTGATTCTTTCAGGCAATAAGGGCTATAGGTAGATCCAAGAGACCTGCCTGTAGCCCTTTTTTATCCTATCCGGTTATAGGAATCTGAAACCCTATCCTTTTGGGGAAGACTTCAGTTCAATGCTGTCTGTAGCCAAAATCATAAATAAAATCCTGAAAAGAAATCCGCCGGAATCGCCTTCCGACGCCGAACACCTCCGCAATGATTTTAAATCCCGCTACCAGAGTTTTAAGATTCTCCTGAGTTCCAATAACAAGGCCCTCGATATTATGGCGGATATCGAGAAGCTTCTCGAGGGCAGCCGTCTTTTCGGCATGTCACATGTAAAGGCCAACTGCACTGCAGTATCCGTCAATGTCTATAAAATGATAAAAAATCTTGAAGTGCTTGCCCCCGGAAAATACGGAGAGCTTTCCTTGCGGTTCAACGATATTCAGCAGCAGATAGACAAAGTCCTTTTGTTTAAAAAACCGGAAACAGATGAGCCTCTCGTAATACCGCTTGATTCCGTCAATAAAGATATGTCCGATATCATTGGAAGCAAGATGGCAAACATCGGAGAGATGAAAAACAGACTGAATTTAACTGTTCCGGCCGGATTTGTTATTACATCGGCGGCATACAGAAAATTCATTTCATACAATGACCTTCAAACCGAAATAGACCGGCTTTTTCAAACCACCGACACTGAAGATATTGAGCAACTCTACACCTTAAGCGCTAAAATCCGGCAAACAATTATCAAATCAATTGTGCCTGAAGAGCTTGAAACTGCAATAACAGAATCATATGCAGAACTTGAACGGGATGCCGGCAAAAAAATCCGGCTTGCTTTAAGAAGCAGCGCCATAGGAGAAGACACCGCCGGAAGTTCTTTTGCAGGGCTGTACCATTCCGAATTGAACGTAAGCTCGGATAACATCCTTGAAGTTTATAAAAATGTTATTGCGGGAAAATATTCGCTTCCCGCAATAACATACAGATTTGAAAGAGGATTCAGAGATGAAGATGTACATATGTCGGTAGGGTGCATGGAGATGGTGGATGCTGTTGCCGGCGGGGTTATGTATTCAAGAAACCCTGTTGATATCAGCGATGACTTTATATTCATCAATTCAGCCTGGGGTCTCCCAAAGTCCGTTGTGGACGGGAGTATAGACTGCGATGTTTTCGTCGTGTCAAGGGATGCGCCCATGTTGCTCGTGCACAAAGACATAAAAATAAAAAACAAAAAATTCATGTGTTTTCCACAGGAAGGCATTTGCCGCATGGAGGTAACAGGAGATTTACAGGCTCAGCCGTCTTTGAGCCCCGAACAGGCTTGCGTCCTTGCTGAACTGGCAGTTAAAATTGAAAAGTATTACGGCCTCCCTCAGGACATAGAATGGGCAATTACCGATGACGGATTTTATTATATGCTTCAGTGCCGGCCGTTGCAAATAGTTGAAACAAACAAAAAGCTTGTATTTCCTGATCTCAGGAAAAAGGACGAAACAGTTATAGTAAGAGGCGGTGTTGCGGCAAGCCCCGGAGCAGCCTCCGGCAAAGTATTTCATGTTGACAAGGCAGTGGATATTCTGAAATTTCCTGAAGGCTCTGTTCTTGTGGCAAGGCAGGCTCTCCCCGCGTGGGCGCCCCTTTTGAGCAGGGCTTCCGCTGTAATAACAGAGCAGGGTGGTTTTGCAGGACATCTTGCCAATGTGGCCAGGGAATTTGGAGTGCCAGCCCTTTTTGGCGTTCCAATGGTCTATGATAAGCTGAAGGACGACGACCTTATTACAGTTGACGCAAACGGGCTTTCAATCCATACGGGAAAAATCGAATCCCTTGCGGTTGATCCGGAAAAAGCAAGAAATCTCATGAAAGACAGCCCTGTTTACGATATCTTGAAAGACATAAGCAGACATATAGTTACATTAAATCTTCTCGATCCGGATTCCCGCGATTTCAAGCCCTCGGGATGTAAGACACTTCACGACATTACACGCTTTACCCATGAAAAATCGGTACAGGAGATGTTTAATTTCGGGAAGGAGCACAACTTTGCCGAGCGGTCCGGAAAGCAGCTTGTTTACGATGTTCCGATGCAGTGGTGGGTTCTTAATCTGGATGACGGATTTAGAGAAGAGGTTGACGGCAAATATGTCAATTTCGATAACATCGTGTCCGTTCCGATGATCGCAATATGGGAAGGAATCACAGCATTTCCATGGGAGGGGCCCCCTCCGGTTGATGGTAAGGGCCTCATGAATGTCATGTTCGAGGCCACTCGAAATCCTGCTTTGGCAACAGGCGCGCGCAGTGTTTACGCTGAACGGAATTATTTTATGATCTCGAAATACTTTTGCAGCTTAAGTTCGAGACTTGGTTTCCATTTTTCAATCATAGAAAGCATTGTATGCGACAGGTTGGGAGAAAATTACATAAGTTTTCAGTTCAAGGGAGGAGCCGCAGATCACGACAGAAGGTTAAAAAGGGTTTTATTTTTAGGAGGAATACTTGAAGAATCCGGTTTTAAGGTAACCGTTAAAAAAGACAGCCTGTTTTCAAGAATTGATAGCAGGGACAGGGATTTCATGGAAAAACGGCTGAAAGTTCTCGGTTATCTGACAATGCATACACGGCAGATCGACATGATTATGTCAAGGGAATCCACCGTTAATTATTACAGAACAAAGTTCACAAAAGATATTGCACAGATTATCGGATAAGTTCCGTCTGCGTGCCTCATCAGTTACAGTTTCCGGATGGGCGCTGTTTACGGTTGTTCCTGCGCCATCCGTTTTTTAAGGTCGTAATCCCCGCTTAAGAAAGCCTCCTTGATCAGATTGACGGAATTTTCATTGATCATCGCGGCGTCCATCTGCCGGAAGAATTGGAAGAGACTTCCTATCATTTCCAGCTGACCGGCAGTCTCTTCCCGGCTTGCCTTGCTCAGGCGGGCATTTACCATATCGTGGCTCTGGTGGACGGAGAACCCATGCTCCTTGAGGATACCGGCGATAGCTCTTGTTCTGCGGCTTCGGCGGATAAAATCCGCCGCTCCCCCCCTGAAAGTCAGGCTTATATAGTTTTTATTCGGCGTTTTGCCGCAATAGGTATCCACGACATTGAAATGATACCCGACCCGCGCTGCGTAGTTGAGATAATTATCGGAAATGATGGCATAGCATGGATCATGAAAAGTGGATTCTCCCTCCGGGTTATTGACGGCATGGCGCATCATTATGGAGAAAAACCCTTTGACGTCTATCGGCTTCGCTCCGAAACGCGGGATTTTTTTGTGTAACATCCCCTTCAGCAGTGCGGCAAGGGGCACGGAAAGAACCTGGGATCGCTTCACTTTCCTGCTCCCGTGTGTGTCTGCGATGCCGCCGCCGAGGTCGATGAGATACAAATCGATAGGGAGAAAAACATCCAGGCAGTAGGCCGAAGTCCTTAGATCTCCCACATTACTGCCCATCATGAACATCTCTTCATAGGACTTTTCATGGACATAACGGGCGATATCGTGCAGGGTCCGGCACTTATCCGCTGCAAATTCATGAGAACCCGGATCGGTCAGATTAAGGGGCGCAACTATCTCTACAGCTTTTTCGAGAAGCTCAAACCGGGGGGATGCGGGCTTTTGTTTCCATGAGTCGCATCGCAATCCCTCACTCCCGCATTCTTCGGCAAATGGAACCGCTCCCTCATACACAATGCCGCTGCCGGCATCCACGGTTACGGTTATTCCCGGAGGGATATCCCGTGTTGCCGTCTTGGTATTGAGCAGGGTCGGCACTCGAAACTCCCGGGACAGGGATGCCATATGGCCGGTGGCGCTCCCGAAGTCGGTAACGATAGCTTTCGTCTTCGACATGAGACGAATGAACTTGGGAGAGGGCCGCTTTGCAACCAAAATGGCGCCTTCCGGAAAGCAACCCAAGCGATAAAGAATCTTTCTGACGCCAAGAAGAAAAGCGGGTCTGGCCCTCAGGTGTCCGTGTGGACTACGATCATGAAGGAGAATATAGGGG
>CAYVMK010000174.1:0-5410 GCA_964452445.1 uncultured Desulfonema sp.
GTGTTGGGTGTGTTTGGTGTTGGGGTTTTTAGCCAGGGCTTTTTGGGTTATTTCGTCAAGTATTCCGGGGATATCCCGGCGAATATTAAGCAATGATAAGGGATTTTCATTGCCGATTTTATACATAATCGCGAAATGATTGTCTCCGGGGAAGGCCTTGACTCCCGCCAGCATCTCGTAAAGGACACATCCAAGAGAGAATATGTCGCTTATGCCGGATACCTGGGAGTCTTTTAACTGCTCCGGCGACATGTAGCTCGGTGTTCCGAAAATTCCCATTTCAACAGTTGCTTCAATAATCTGGGCAATGCTGAAATCCGCAATTTTGGGCGATAAGGAAGAATCTATCATTATGTTCGTGGGCTTTATATCTCTGTGTATGACTTTCTGCTTATGCGCATAGTCAAGCGCATTGCACACATTAATTATAATTTCTATAACCGTGTTTAAGGGGAGCAGGTTCTCTTTGCTGCAGAATTTTGCAAGTGTCTCGCCTTCAATGTATTCCATCGCGATATAGCAATATTCTTTATGCAGGCCGGCGTCATATATTGAAACAATATTGGGATGATTCAACCGACCGGCGGATTGGGCTTCGACAAAGAAATGCGCCCTTTCCCTGTCGGTAGCCAGCTTCGACATTTTAATGGCCACATTTCTTTTTATATACGGATCAACTCCAAGGTAAACAACCCCGGAACCTCCTTTTCCGAGCTGCCTTTCAATTTTATACCTTCCGACAGTATCGATACCCTTCAGATCCTGTATCGGTAGAGGGTTTTCGGGTATGGTATCTTCTATTGTGTCAACCATCAGTCATCCCTGATGAACTTGTCTGTAGTGTCTACAAAATAAAAGTCATATCGTTTGCAACGCCGTAACATTCTATATTCCGCTTCTTTTCGGCGATACTTTGCCTGCATACTTCAACAATACTATTCATTTCACGATCCGTTCTTTCCTGGTTTAAATGGAAAAGCCCCAGTTTTTTTACTCCTGCCTCAAAAGCTATCGAGAGAACATCGGTATATGATGAATGCCCCCACTCTTTTTTTCTTTCATATTCCTTGGGAGTATATTCGGCGTCATGAATAAGGATATCTGCTCCCATGGAGAATTCGAGATAGGATTTCAGAGGCAGGCCTCCCGGATGAACAAAGCCGAGCTCATTGTCCGTGAGAAAGACAAAGGATTTACCATCTTCTGTAAATTTATATCCGCTTCCGTTATTCGGGTGGCTCAATTGTATGGGGATGACGGTCACGGAGCCTATTTCAAACCGGGTCGGGCAGGCATCTACATATACAATATTTGCCTTTAAATCGGAATATTTTACAGGAAAGTTAGGGGGCGCCATGACTTTTGACAGAATTGTCTCAACGAACTTGCTGTGAAAAGGGCATCTGTGTATTTCAAATTCAGCCCGCTTTGAATAAAGGGGCTTGAAGAACGGGAATCCCATGAGATGATCCCAGTGTGCATGGGTGAATATGAAATTGTATTTATACAGGTTCTCTTCGATAAGCTGATTGCCGAGTCTCCTGATTCCTGTTCCGGCGTCAATTATAATGATGTCGCCGCTTTTTGTCCTTATTTCGATACAGGTTGTGTCTCCGCCGTATTTTAAGTAATCCTTGCCGGAAACAGGTATTGAGCCCCTTGACCCCCAGCATTTAATATACATATTGTCAGCCTTCCCTTAGTAAGTTAGAAACTATTTTCTGCGTTTTCCTACCCCTCAAGGAGGTACTGAAAAAAGTCCCGTTTATCGGGGTTACGGTTATTTTTGACTGACGGCTTAAAATGTTTCGCCGTCCTTTCCCTTTTTTTCTATATTTATCTGATCCATATACCACTCCATCGGATCCAGAAGAGTGTATCCCATTTTTTGAAGTTTTTTCTTGATCGGGCTTATATTCTGAGTCAGAAGATAAGGGAATACGGCCCGTTTTCCTTCATCCCAGTATTGTGCGACGAGGATGCTTCCAAAAGACACGTTTTCCTCCGTTATAGCATCGACAATTCTTTTCATCTGTCCTATCTTCTCTTCAACAAGAATACATAAAAGAGATCCCGGTTCGCCTATACCGAGAACATTTACAAAAGCCCGAAGCAGATCATCGACCGAAATAATTCCTTTGAGTTTGCCTTTTTCGTCAACAACGGGGAATGCGCCGACTTTTGTCTGGAGAACGAGCAACAGCACATCCTGAATCGTGTAGGAGGGTGAAACAGTTATAGGATTAATGGTCATTATATCCTTTACCTTCAGGTCGGATATTTTCTCTTTTTCCTTGCGGTTTTCGTAATCAAGTATAACTGTCGAAGGAAGCGCGCTCCTTATGTCACGGTCCGTGATTATCCCGATGAGCCTGTTATTCTCTTCTACAACAGGAAGGTGACTGATGCAGTGAGCCGCCATTTTATCTTTTGCATCTAAAATACCCGCATCTTTGTCAACCGTTATAACATTACTGGTCATTGATTTGCTTACAAACATATTGCCCTCCAACACATCGTGTCTTGTGTCATACAACCCGGTAGATGAAAAATCCTGTGACTGCCGGGATGCGACCTGATTATAAACACATTATTGCTTTGCAGGTTATGTTGCAATAACTAATAATCGTTGACGGCTTCGTAAAAAGGCCCGTCAGCTATTTATATTTAAAAGAATTTCAACATGGTTTTTTGCCAGTTCGGGAAGCCGTGCCAGGGAATATCCCCCTTCGAGCACTGAAATAATTCTTCCCCCGGAATATTTTTCCGCCATGTCGCATATCTTTCTCATTATCCAGGAAAACCCTTCAGTTGTAACTTTTATATCGGACATATCATCATCAACGTGGGCATCAAATCCGGCCGATACTATTATTACTTCGGGTTCGAATCTTTCAAAAGCGGGCAGTAGGTCATTTTCGATAAGTCTTTTGTATTCTTCATCCCCCCACCCGGGGAGAGCCGGAGAATTTTTTGTAAAGCCGTATCCTTCTCCTGTTCCATATTCGAATTCACGGCCTGTGCCGGGATATGCAAAAGACGGGTGCTCGTGGATTGAATAGTAAAATACGGACGGGTCCTGTTCAAACAAGCGCTGGGTTCCATTTCCGTGGTGAACGTCAAAATCGACTATCATAACCTTTTTTATATTCCATTTCTCCCGTATGTATTTTGCCGCGACCGCCACATTGTTAAAATAGCAGAAACCCATAGCCTTGTTTTTTTCGGCATGATGCCCCGGCGGCCTTACTGCGCAAAAGACATTGTGGAGATCGCCTTTCATGACAAGATCTGCCGCATTCAATATCCCTCCGACAGCCTGAAGTGCGGTTTCAAAAGTGTAGATGCACATCTGGTTGTCCGGGTAATCAAACATCCGGTTTCCGGCAAGACATTGTTCTTCAAACCTGCGTATGTAGGCATGATCATGAACCATTTCGATCCATTCCATGTCGGCTCGCTTTGCTTTAAGCAGAGTAAGCTTCGGAAGAAGGCCGGCTTCGTCAATTCCTTTGTAAATGGAAATAAGCCTTTTGGCCGTTTCCGGATGATGTGAGCCTGTATCGTGCAGCAGAAACAACTCGTCGTATAAAAAACCTGTTTTCTTCATATGTTATTATGTCCCCATTGTGGCTACTTGACTATACTGTCAAATATATCAAAAGCAGCCTTGACAACAATATTATCAGAAGGCATCTCTATAGTCGGGCGGCCGTTTTTATCATATTCGTAAAGGGTGCTGTCTTCGGGTATTGTTCCGGCAAGGTTCAATCCAGCTTCTTTAATCATATCGAGAATGTCACCGGACGGGTATTCCCTGCAGCGGTTTATAATAATATGACTTTCGCCGACACCGATTTTAAGATCTTTCGCGAGCGAGTTGATCCTTATTGCAGCCTGAAGCCCGCGTCTTGAAGTATCTGAAACTATTAAAAATATATCGACGTTTTTGGTAGTAAGGCGGCTGATATGCTCCATGCCCGCTTCATTATCTATCACCATATAAGGGTAGTTATCTGTAAGGCGTTCTAGAAAACCTGTCAACAGAGTATTTGCCGCACAGTAACAACCCGCACCTTCAGGCTGCCCCATTACGACAAGGTCATACCCCGGCGCTTCGACCACAGCCTGTTCGAGTTTCATCGACATGAAAACATCTTTTGTCATGCTGCCGGGTACAACACCTTTTTTCATTTCCTCTCTTGCGTTTCCGAGTGTATCGGTTACTTTCAGACCGAGAACTTCATTCAAATTTGCATTGGAATCGGCATCAACGGCGAGAACCGGAGTTTTTCCTCTGGCAGTAAGGTATTTGACGAGAAGACCGGATATGGTTGTTTTACCGGCGCCTCCTTTTCCGGCAAGGGCAATAGAAAAAGGCATATATCAATTCCTTTTTGCGATTATACGCTTCAAACCGAATAACAATTTCTTGATAATTAGGATAGATGAAACAAACAGTCAAGCAACTTTTGATGAGCATATGAAGTTATCGGATTCGGAATCTGCTGTTTGCAGGGGAACGGCTTAAACTCCTTGCAAAAGATATACCCCTGTGCTAAAAATCCAGCGAGTTGTATAAATTATGAAAAGTTAATGATATCAGATGGAACGGGATCTTAAAACGAAATAAAAACAATTTTCAGGAGGTATTCAAGATGGATTTTGAATTAAACAAGTCACAAAAGGAGATTCAAAAAGCGGCCAGGGATTTTGCAAAAGGTGAATTTGATAAAGAGCTTGCCCTCGAACTTGATAAAAAACATGAATTCCCCAGGGATATCTGGAAAAAAGCGGCTGATCTGGGCTTTATCGGCATTCATTATCCTGAAAAATATTCGGGACAGGGACTTGGAGTTATGGAGAATATACTTGTTGCTGAAGAGCTTTGCAGCAGGGATTCAACCATAGGAAGCTGCGTGGTTCTTTCGAGTTTTGCGTCCGAATGCATTTTACGGTTCGGGAGCGAAGCCCTTAAAGAAAAATTTCTTCCACAGGTGGCGGAAGGGAAAGTCCTATCTGCAGGGGCTTTTACGGAGCCCGATCATGGCTCGGATATAACATTCATGAATACATCTGCTTTAAAAGAGGGAAAAGAGTGGGTCATCAACGGAAACAAGACTTTTATTACAAACGGCGCTATCGCGGGTTTTTTTACGGTTCTTTGCCAGACGGATCAGAGCATAAAGCCGTCCCACCGTGGCATAAGCATGATACTGGTTGAGGCGGACAGGAAAGGGATCTCGACTTCAGATGTAGGGCATAAAATGGGTATTCGGATGATGGCTACTTCCGAGGTTGTCTTCAAGGATGTTCGTGTTCCTGAATCAAATCTTATAGGCGAGGAAGGAAAAGGCTTCTACCAGGTGCTTGAATTTTTCGATGAAAGCAGGATTCTGATAGCGGCCCA
>CAYVMK010000175.1:0-5388 GCA_964452445.1 uncultured Desulfonema sp.
CTAACCGATACTTTAAGCGGTTTTACGCCATTTCAGGGGTGCGAAACTTGAGTATTTATTCCAATTGAGCACCGCTTCTTCTACAAGAGCGCCAAGTGGCTGGAGGCTGTCAAAGTCTCCTACCGCGATGAGCCCGGATTCCGGGAAAGGCAGGGTTACAGTAACTCCGCCGATCCGTGGAAGGAAGAATCGCTACGATCAGGGCAGGTGAAGCAGAGAGTAAAGGATATCCCCCAATCTTTCCCCATCTCACCTGCCGTAGTTATACTTTAACGATCTCCCCGACTCGTTCCTCAAGTATCCCCGATTCTATGAGAGCAGCAACCCCAGAGGAATGGCCCATAGCCGGTCGTCAAGCTTAACAGGAGATGCTCCGTTATAAGCCAGGACCGCGGCACGACAATCCGGCGATGTTTTCAAAAAAGCCCGGAGTCCGGACAGGTCCTTATTCTCCCAGCGTGATCCCGCTTTAACTTCTACTGCCATACTTTCACGCCCGCTGACGATGATGAAATCCACCTCGTGCCTGCCCTGTATCCCCCAGAAATAAAGCCTCGCCTGCGGCCAGCAGGCCTCAATAATGGCAGCAAGATTCTGGGCTATGTATGTTTCGAGCAAAGCTCCTTTAATAGGGGTACCAGGAACCGGGCTGAAATCTTCGGAACCGTTCAGATAAGAGGCCAGCCCTGAGTCAGAGAGATAAATTTTAGGAGATTTAATCAGTCGGCTCGACCGGTTTGCAATAAACGGCAATAGCTTGTTTATGACAAAAGATGTCTCAAGCAAGCCCATATACCTGGCTGCTGTAACGCTGTTGAGTTTGGCATCCCGTGCAAGTTCGCTTAACTTGAGAATCTGACCGGTGCGAAGAGATGCAAGTTGCAGCAGCAGCCTGAAAGAGATCAGATCCGCAACTTGTGAAAGGGCGCGAATATCTCGCTCCAGATATGTCTGCTCATAACCTTTAAACCAGAATCGGGGTTCAATAGCCTCCGCCAGGCAGATTGAAGGCATTCCTCCCAGCAATATTTCTTTCTCTTCCACCGAGCGATATTTTTCCCAGGCATCCGGAATATCCAGGTTTTGGAAAAATTCGGATAGAAACGGCTTCGAAGAGACAATACCGCTTATTTCTCTTCTTGTAAACGGGTGAAGCTGAAGGTAGCCCGCCCGCCCGGCGAGGCTTTCTGACACTCCCTTCAGAAGTGAGAAATTTGCCGATCCCGAAAGCAGAAAACGACCTGGGATTCTCTCCAGATCCACTGCCCGTTTCACGGCCATAAGCAGTTCCGGGCAACGTTGAGCTTCGTCGATGGTTACAGCTTCACCCTTGCCCAAAAGGCTTTCCGGATTTTTTCTGGCTGCTTCCAGTTGCGCAAAATCATCGAGCGAAATATAACGCCGGTCTTTCAGACCCGGGTGGTTGAGGAGCATGGTGCTCTTGCCTGCCTGACGCATCCCGGTAACAACCACAACCGGCATGTTTTCAAGCGCTTTTATCAGTAAGGGTGAGAGTTCTCTTGGGCGATAAAATGTCATGATGCAACATTTAATATATGCATAATGACATCATGTCAAGAATTATAATGACATCCACGTGTTCAGGCAAGGTTTGCTTGAACCGACACGGCAGAGAAAGGATGACGTGATCCTTGCCCGCATTTTCTTTGGTAAGAAACTGCGACAGGCCCACGGCGCGCCTGTGCGTTCCCTGGTCTCCGACCGCTACTTCTGCAAGAGCGCCAAGTGGGTGGAGGCCGTCAAAGTCACCTCACGCGATGAACCCGGATTCCGGGAAAAGCAGGGTTACAGTAACTCTACCGATCCGTGGAAGGAAGAACGCTACGAGCAGGGCCGGTGAAGCAGAGAGTAAAGGGCGCAGAGAGGAAGGTCACTGGGTGTTATTCTTTGGAATGCCGCTCACAAGCATCTGTCGCGAGCAGAAACGGAAGAAGCGTTAAACGGTCTTGAAGCCTCATCGCTCTGGCTTTCCCCCAAGATCTATCAGGAAGCCCGGCAGTCCCTCGATGACATGAATTTAGAGTTGTGAACGCTCTGCACGAACGTTCCCTATTCACGATAGACGGCCTATCTCGGATTTTAGACGAGGGGTGCGGGTCGAGATCATCAGGCGAATTGGTTCCGCAGGACGTCCTTCTGGACCTTACCCATGCTGTTACGCGGCAGTTCGTCGATAAAATGGACACGCTTCGGCACCTTGAAGTTGGCAAGGGCGCCCTTCAGTGCGTTAATGATAGCGGTTTCGGTCGCAGCTTCTCCGTTCGGTCTCTTCTGGCGTACGACCGCCGCAATAACGGCCTCGCCGAAGTCCGGATGGGGCACGCCGAAGACGGCGGATTCGAAAACGCCCGGCATGGCGTCGATCATTTCCTCGATTTCCTTCGGATAGACGTTCAGCCCCCCGCTGATGATGAGATCCTTTGAACGGCCGATGATCGAGATGTAGCCCGCTTTGTCCCGCTTGCCCATGTCGCCTGTCTTGAAAAAACCGTCCGCGGTGAACTCCTCCCTGGTCTTTTCCGGCATCCGCCAGTAGCCGCGGAAAATGTTATCACCCTTGACCTGAATTTGGCCGATCTCGCCGACCTCTGTCGGCCGGTTCTCGGCGTCGGCAATTCGGATCGACACGCCCGGCAGCGGAAAGCCGACCGTTCCCCCACGCCGTTCGCCGTCGTATGGATTGGAGGTAAACATGTTGCCTTCCGTCATACCGTAGCGTTCGAGAATCGTATAACCGGTACGGGTTTTGAACTCCTCGAACGTTTCCGTCAAGAGCGGCGCCGAACCGGAGATGAAAAGACGCATGTTGGAGCAGAGTTCCCGTGTAAAACCGGGATCCGCGAGCAGGCGCACATAGTAGGTCGGGACGCCCATGAACACCGTCGCCCGGGGCAGCAGCGCAAGTGCCCGTTTGGCATCGAATTTTGGCTCGAAGAACATCGGGCTGCCGTTCATCAGGCTGCAGTGGGTGGCGACAAACAGGCCGTGGACGTGAAAGATCGGCAGCATGTGCAACAGCACGTCTCCGGGCCTGAAACCCCAGTAGCGATGGAGCACCTTGGCATTGGATGACAGATTCCGATGGGTCAGCATGGCGCCCTTGGAGCGCCCGGTCGTCCCAGAGGTATAGAGGAGTGCGGCAAGGTCCTCCCCGGTACGCGCGACGGTTGTAAAATGATCCGGTTGGGATGAGGCGGCTTCCGTCAGGCTGCCGCTGCCGTCGTCATCCAGTTCAAGCAGGCGGGTTACGCCGGCCTTTGCCGCCAGTTCGTCGGCCAGCGCCCGGATCTGCGGGCGGCAGACGAAGACGTGGGGTGCGGCGTCGCCCAGGAAGTACTCGATTTCGTGGCGCTGATAGGCGTCGTTCATCGGCAGGTAAACGGCGCCGGCCCTCAGTGCGCCCAGGTAGAGAAAGAGCGCCTGCGGGGATTTTCTCACCTGCACGGCGATGCGGTCCCCCGGTTGCACACCCAGTGATGCGAGCAGGGCGGCGTATCGGGCCGATTCGCGCTGCACCCTTCCGTAACTGACTTGAGATCCGTCGGGCAAGATCAGGCAGGGTGCATCCAGGTTTTCCGGAAAGCAGGACTGAAGAATTTCGTACAGGTTTTCGTTCATACACACTTTCTCCAAAGGGCTTATTTCACGCCAACCGCGGTGGTCCAGGTTTGTGTAAACATGAGTTGACCGTCTCTCAGAAATGGCCGCATACCGGTGATCTGCTTTCCGTCAAGATCCCCGGTCAACTCCTTCTGAATGATCCGCCGGACCTCCGGATCGGCGCCGGTCAGATCCATCCACGAGTTCAGATTCACCTCGATGTTCCGGGAGGCCATCTCAACCTTCGTCAGACCCGCATCCTGAAGGGCCATCCGAGTTCAGCGATCGTCAGGCAGCGGGTGTGGGACGGGTCTCGCAACCGTTCAAGACTCATCGCCTTTGCCATGAGTGTGTTATCGAACAAGAATGAGAGTTGGTAATTATTCTTTGCGCTCTTGCAGATCATCTGAAACTCAAGCGGGAATAAGGTATCGGCAAGCGAGCGGCACACATCTATCGCATACGCGCTGGCATTGATTAGTCCTGCTCTGGCTTGGAGGTCAAATTTTATCATTTCTTCTGACCGAACATTGCTTTTACGGATCGGTATAAATCCCCTGCAATCTCATCATTTGTAATAAAAAACCCCGCTCTTTATAAGAAACGAGGCATTTGTCAGCCAGTCCATATTCCCCTCCAGCATGGTTATACGGGATGGAACTTTTTCAGCTGCGATTTAATCTTTGGACTTTTTATATCACGATTTTCATTTGAAACCTACTACATCAGTGAAATTTGTCAGTCTATCACTTTTTCAGGAAGGAATCATCGCTCCAGAGAAAAGCTCAACATCCCATCAAGAGTTATAAAAAGTACCTATTTATACCAACGCGTAAACTGGTCCGGCTTTTGCTTGATGCTGCGGTATGTGTTCAATACGGTCTTCTCGTCCGGGTAGCCCAGGGATATGCAGATAACCAGCTTTTTGCTCTCTGCTATGCCGAGGAATTTTTTTATCTCCCGTGCGTAGTTGGTCACCGAGGCTTGCAGGCAGCTCTCCACGCCAATCGAGTGTGCTGCCAGAATCAGGTTCTGGGTAAACAGCCCCATGTCAAAGATCGACCACTCTCCCAGCGACCCGTCCATAAAAAGAAAGATGGCACACGGCGCTCCATAGAACTCAAAATTCATCAGACGTAATTTTTCTCTTCCCTCTACATCATCCCTCGCCAACCCGAGCGTGTTGAGCCTACGAGCGCCATGCTCTCGGGAGCGTTCATCCATTGCTGTGGGCCAGCCCTTGGGTATGGGCAGGTCGGGACAGGTTGGTGCCTTTGCCGTCGCCAGGTTCAGCAGTTTCTCTGCCAATTCATTCCTCTTTTTACCGCTTACTACCACAACCTCCCAAGGTTGCGTGTTGGTATAGGAAGGGCTAGTACTCCCAGCCTGTAATATCTTGTTCATGACATCGCTGGGTATGGGATCGGGCTTGAAAGAGCGAATGCTTCTCCGCGTCTCGATAACTTTTAGGGTTTCCATCGGTATTCCCTTTCGTAATTCAATAATTTAAAATGCACCAACGTCGGTATCCACTTAGATGATCAGGCGCGTTTCATTCTTCTTTCGCCTCATCGCCTCTTTTTCTTGCCAATAGCTTCTTTTTATTCGGAGGCAGAAAACTCTCGCCGGTAACTACTTTTTTCCCGGTTTTAGATTCCAAATCCAGTCTTGCTTTCTTGGCAATTCCGCCGCCTTTCTTGCCTGCATCCTTATTTTCATCCATTCCGGTGGCATCTGTGCTTTCGGCTATCTGCCGGGTGGAAAGCT
>CAYVMK010000176.1:0-5382 GCA_964452445.1 uncultured Desulfonema sp.
AGAGCACTCGGTTCGGGACCGAGAGGTCGAAGGTTCAAATCCTTTCTCCCCGACACTTTAGTATCAAAAAAAGACCCATTTTGTGACAATGTTTTTTTCACATTAGGGGCTTTTTTTATATTGCAGAGATCAAAGAAAATCTTAAATTATTCAAGATAATAGAACTATTGTGCTATTATTTCCATGAGGAGATTAATCATGGAAAAATATTTTTATGTGAAAAATTTCAGCTACTGGAAAGAATCAAAAATGATTGATCAAATTCTTGGATATTACACGGATTGGGGGCACAACCTTTTTTTTCCATGTGAACAGATTTCTAGGGATAAAGCATTAACTATGGTGAAGAATGGAGAAGTCCTATTTATTAATGATGGTTGTTATCGGCAGGTAAAAGTCAAATTATTAATAATTGATAGTGTCGAATACTTAAGAATTGATAACTATAAACAACCCTTTGATTTTCTAGGCTAAGGATTTTTTCGGAGAATAACGTCTCTAATATCATTATGTGATAGCTTGCTGTAATACTTAAATGTTGTGCCAGGGTCTTCATGCCCCATGTTTTGAGAATAGGCTTGAAATTCTTCAAAGTTGCTAGAATGTTTCACAGCGTAAACTCCATGACCCCGCCGAAATTTATGAGGTGATCTATAAGGAATACCAGCCCGAAAGCATAAGCGCATCACACCATCTCTGAGACTTTTATTCCGAGATTCGACACTTCCAACCATTGTTTGATCAGCAAATCTTAGCCCATCAGTTGAGAGGACAGAATACCATAACCCATTTTGACCGACTGAGTTTTGAACAATTGATTTCCATTCTTTTATGATTATTAATAAATCTTCAATCGGTAGAAGAATAGTTTCCATCTCTTTATTATTTTTTGTATGAACACCTTCAGACGGTCTCTGGTAGATAGTCATGCTTTCAATATCAATCGCATTGACTCGTAGACTCGTAATAGCGGAAATCCTCATTGCTGATGAATAGAGAAGTGCCACAGTTGCTCTATCTCGTTGATCTATCAAAGATGCCGGAGTGAAATCACATAAATTTTGGGTTTCTTCAAGGGAAAAATATTCACGATCAGGGAGACCAGCTCGATTCATACGAGATTTTGAAATTTTGAGTGTATCCAACCATGTTGAGGAAACTTTTTTATATTTTTTTGGCTTATAGAGCACAGCCCATTTATAAAATTCTCGAATTTCTAATAAATTACGTCTAATCGTTACTGGAGATAATCGTAGAGCTTTACCATCGTTTCGAGCAGATTCTAAATAATTTGCAAATGTAATTTCGATCTTATCGAGATTAGAAAAATTCACATTGCACGCATATTCAAGAAAATGTCTCAAATATGCCCATTTCCGACTGAGTGACCCCTCACAGCATTGCTCAACTCTCTTTTGATAGTCAAGGTAATCGAGAGCGTCAAAATAGTTCTCACGTAAGATCAATTGAGAAATCCTCAATTAATCCCCCTTGCCCGATTTACTCTAGTACCGCAATTTGGACATAAACTTTGAAGGATTTCTCTATTACCACCTGAATACACAATTTTTGGATTTTCCATCAAAACACGCTGATTACATTTCACACACCAACCCTCATTCGGTTGCATAGGGTTGTCGTTTTTCTTTTTCCGTTTTGCAATCTCATTTTGAGCCCATTCTCTAAATTCCGTCCCGATTATCCAAATGTTTCCGTTTTCGTCTCTCTCATGCGGACACCCAGAATTGAGATAATTACGATACACAGTATTCACATCAACAGCTAAAATTTTCGCAATTTCAGAAGGCTTGTATTTCATGTAGAGTAATCTACTAAGTTTAATTATTTGTGATCGATCTAAAAGTTTCTTTTTCATATCAGTTTTGTTTTCGGGAGCCACTCCCACTCACGTGGGCACCCCCTCCCGAAAAAAACAGTTAATAAATAGCTTATTTTTAGACGCACCTCTGGGGTCAAGTAATAGCCCAGAGGTGCTATTTCTTGTTTAGTCAAACATGGAATTTTCAAATCTCGAGAACCGTCTCTAAGATTTGAACCCTTCAAGCGTCTCAATGATTTGTGGGTCTTCATTCCACCAATATGGTTTTTGAAAAGGTTTGTACTGTTTATCGGCAAGATATACATTTACTTCACCACCTTTCGCCACATATTTTGAGACGTACCTAACAACTCTTTCTCGATCAATAACTGTATCTGTCCATGCGAATCCACCCCACGCATTCCAAAAAAGGTGAACTCGGTGAAAATTAATTGGACGGTCAACTAACACATGAAAATGAATCACATCCCTTTGCTGATATTCAATTCCTTGCACAAAGGAAAAATAAGAATGTCCAACAATTCTCCTGTAATGATGTCCAAACGCTTCCTCATTAAGGACGGAGATTAACTTTCTGAATAATCGATTGGCAATGTCGGGAGCTGTATCTTTTTTAAAGGTTAATGTTAGGAAAGACGACCATGGACGAAGTGTATATATCCAATCACCAGTTTCTTTTGTTAATCGTTTTCGCATTATCTTCGATTCCCAAATTTCTGATGGATCAACGCAGTATCTAAGAGCATCTTCGGTAAAAGGGTCATCCATTTTCAAGGTATCCTTTGTTTGGTTCCTTTGCCTTTACTTGGTCAGCTAGTTGAATTACGCCCATCATTAGGGAAATACGGAAGAATTCAGCCTTGCTCATTCCAGATTGCTTGCACCAGTTGAGCATGGTATCTTTGATCGTCAAAGGAATGGTTACCCTTACGAATCCGAAATTACCTCTTTTAGTCGTTATTACTTGTTCTTTTTCCATATCTTTTTTCCTTCATCCTCGCCGTCCGTCCTCTCTCAGCCTACACCGCTCGCCTTCATCGTCAAGGCTTCCTGGCTTGCGCCGCTTCGCTCACCAGCCTTGACAATGACCCTTCGCGAGCGGTGAAAAACGGCTGAGGACGGACCACTCAGGATAGACTGACGGCGTGTGGCTTTTTATTCTTTAAAAGTACGAGTAATTCATAGTTATTATACGAAAAACTCTTATAAATGTCAACATATAACAAGTACGAACTTTGATATTTCTATGCTATTATGTAAGATATCCCCACATATAGAGGTGAATATGTCAGCCTCAAATGACCAAATAATTGAAAAGGTTAGAGAATACCGTAAGAGATCGGGAAAAACCCAAGCAGATTTAGCAGAACTACTTGGGAAAACAACAGCATCAATTTCTGATCTTGAAAGGGGAAGGGTTCAGTTATCAGCATCTGAATTATCCCAAATAGCAGATTTTCTTAATGTCCCGATCAATAGTTTTTTTTCTGAGGCTATAGAGGACGAGGAAATCCAAAATGTGATCTATGCGATTCAAGAACAACCAAAGGACGCTCGCATAAATTCTTTTGGAATGGTTAAATTGTTCCTGGAAATACAGGCTTTATATAAAAAGATAATGGCTAATCCTAAAAAAGAATTTCAGCCAGAAGAATTGGGGGAGATTGTAACGAAGATTCTCATGTTTACGTCACAATATAAAGCCATGACTTCAAAGCTCGATTCCACTATTGATGGTTTAATTCAGGTGTTAAAAGAACATGGGATTACATTACCTAAGCAATAGTTACCACTTCGAATTCTGAGCATTTATCAAGGGAATCCAGAGGAGTAAAAACAAAATGGATAACACCTTATATTACGGGGATAATCTTGATGTATTACGATCAAACATAACGGATGAGAGTGTCGACCTAATATATTTAGACCCCCCCTTCAACAGTAAACGGATTTATAACGTCATTTTTACATCACCAAAAGGTGATCAATCTGAAGCGCAAATTACAGCATTTGAAGATTCATGGACATGGGGTGACCAGGCTGAAAAAGAGTATTCCGAATTACTCCATCAAGCCAATTCAGAAACTGCTGAACTTATTAGGTCATTAAGGCACTTCCTCAAAGAAAGTGACGCTATGGCTTATTTAGTCATAATGGCAAATAGGTTACTTGAATTACACAGAGTCCTAAAAACTACTGGCAGTTTGTATCTCCATTGCGATCCCACCGCTAGTCACTATCTAAAATTAGTTTTAGATTCAGTTTTTGGTGCAGAAAATTTCCGTAATGAAATTATATGGAAAAGACAAAGTGCGCATAGTGATGCAAAAGGATTTGGTGCAGTTCATGACGTTATCTTATATTATGTAAAATCAACCAACTCAACTTGGAATCAAGTGTTTCAAGCCTATACCGAAGATTACATTGAACAATACTACCGATATATCGATGATTCGGGCAGAAAATTTATGTCAGGCGATTTAGGAGCAGCAGGATTGTAAGGGGGGGGTTATGAGTATGAATGGAAAAATGTAAAAAGATTGTGGAGAGTACCAATCAGTTCAATGGAGCGGTTAGAGAAAGAGGGAAGGATATTCTATACCAAAAATGGGATACCTCGAATAAAGAGATTCTTGGATGAAAGCAAAGGTATTCCAGCGCAAGATATTTGGTCAGACATTGAATCTTTACGTTCCTGGCATGAAGAAAGAATTGGATATCCTACACAAAAACCACTTTCATTACTCGAGAGAATGATAGAAGTCTCTAGTAATAAAGGAGATGTTGTATTAGACCCATTTTGTGGTTGTGGAACCGCAATACATGCAGCTCAAAAGCTAGAAAGAAAATGGATTGGCATTGATATTACCCATCTTGCAATTGGATTAATTGAAAGAAGATTAAAAACAGCTTTTCCGAATTTGCCTTTCGTTGTCCGAGGAACACCAATGGATCTAGAAGGCGCAAGGGATTTAGCCAACAGAGAAAAATACGAGTTCCAATATTGGGCATGTAATTTAATAGATGCTCAACCTTATCAGAACAAGAAGAAAGGAGCGGACTCGGGAATTGACGGATTGGTTTATTTTCAAGATGAGATAAAAAACTCAAAAAAGATTATCGTTTCCGTAAAAGGTGGAGAACATGTATCGAGGACAATGATCGCTGATTTGAAAAATTCAGTAGAAAGAGAAAATGCTCAAATAGGTATTTTTATCACTTTAACAAATCCGACAGAACCAATGATAAAAGAAGCAGTAAGTGCTGGTTTTTATGATTCCCCGATTGGCAAGTCTTTTCCAAAAATTCAGATTCTTACAATTGATGAATTAATGTCAGGGAAAAAATCTCCACAATACCCAGATTTGGCTAGAGGTGGATTAAGTTTTAAAAAGACTAAAACTGAAAATAAACCCGCTAAGCAAACAGGGTTATTTGAAGATTTGAATAATTAACAATTGGAAATCTGAAATAATGATGTTTGGAAAATTTTATCGGATTCTTTTCTTTTACTTAAATCAAAAGATTCTTGAATAAATGAT
>CAYVMK010000177.1:0-2754 GCA_964452445.1 uncultured Desulfonema sp.
GACATTATTGTCAATTGTTTCTGTAAGATAAATGCTTTTTCAAGATCGACTAGTTAGCGAAGACGCTCAAGTTGTTGTAGCGCGCCCGGCACCCTGGGTGAGTTTGGTGTGCTTATAGGCCATACCCCTTTTCTGACTGCTCTTAAAACGGGCGCCATTCATTATAAGGATGCAAAGGGCACAGAACGATATGTTTTTGTTAGCGGGGGATTTGCCGAGGCTCTGCCCGACAAGGTTACTGTGCTGGCTGAATCGGCTGAAAGAAAACGTGATATTGACATTGAGCGCGCAAAAGCGGCAATGGAACGTGCTCAGAAGCGTTTGTCAGAAGAGGGACGTAAAGAAGATATTAATTTTGCAAGGGCCAAAGCATCCCTTGAAAGAGCTCTGCAACGATTGAGACTTGGAGAAACACTCAATAAATGGTAGGTTTTAGAGTGGTAAGTACATAATAAAAAAAAGGAAGCAAAATTATGAGTAAAAAGAATAAGAATATAGATTTTTATGACGAAACGCTTCGTGATGGAATACAGAGCTTGTGGGGTGCGCGGTTGCCCTACGGCGTGATTGATGCCGTCGCTGACGAAATAGACCAGGCCGGTTTTAGCTCTATTACGTTTCCGATACATCCTGTTTTCTTTCCAATGGCTGTTCGAGCTGGAGAAGATCCCTGGGAAATTATGCGGCTGATTAATAAAAAGATTAAAAAAACGAAGATAAGTAGTATGGTAAGCCCTAATCAAGTGAATATTTTTTTACCATTTGAGCCTCCAGCCGTATGGAGGTTTTTTCACTCGAAAGTAGTCGAAGTCTCAGGGCTACGCCGTGTGACTTTTATGTCAAATGTTGCAGATGAACTTGAGCGATTTTTTCCAACATGGTTCCCGTTTGCAAAAGGAATAGGGTTGGAAACATGCCCGGGTATTTGTTATTACCCTTCGCCTCGGACTAATGACGAGTATTTTGTCAATTTGACGAAGAGGGTTTTGAAGTTCAAGCCCGATGCGATTTATCTTAAAGATGCGGGCGGATTGTTAACGCTGGAAGTTGCAAAAACTCTGCTTCCAGCTATGATGAATGAAGCACATGCACAGGGCATACCGATAGGGATTCACACTCACGGTGTGAGTACTAATGCGGGAAGGGTCCTTGTGGAAGCAATGAAGATAGGCTTCGATGAAGTTCACACATGTACTCCACCTTTAGCAAACGGTACTTCTCATACGTCAATCTTTATGGCGCTGCATAATGCAAAATTGCTGGGTCTCACACACCATATTAATGAGGAACCACTCAAAGTGGTTGAGGAACGGCTAACCAGGATTGCCAAACAAGAAGGCTTCCAAATCGGCGTTCCCCTGGAATACGATCATGGAGTATACGCGCATCAGGTGCCCGGGGGCGTGATGGGAACTTTAAAGAATCAACTAAATCAAATGGGTCTCCTTGATAAGCTGGATGAAGTTTTGGAGGAAGTTCCGCGGGTCTTAAAAGATATGGGGTATCCCATCATGATTACCCCTTACTCCCAGTACATTGTGTCACAGGCTACCGTTAATGTAGCAACGGGAGAACGGTATAAAGAGGTATTGGACTGCATGATCGAGATGGCATCGGGCTATTATGGAGTCGAAGATTCTGGAGCCGCATATATGGACCAGAACATCAAAGACATGCTTCTGAGCTGTCCTAATGCCAAAGTAATTGCCCAAAAATGGGCAAGACTGCAGGAGGATGCCGCAAAAGACGTGTCACTTAAAGACATAAAAACGGAATATAACATGACCAATGCTTCTGACGAGGACTTTTTACTGCACTACATCATGAATAGCGATGCCGAAATTAAGAAAATGCGTGCAGCGGGACCGCCGAGAAGTTTTTATACCGGGAAGGAACCATTGGCGCCGTTGCTTAAGGCCTTGAGTAAAGAGAAAGATATAAGCCGCTTGCAGTTGCAAAAAGGAAATAGCTTCTTCGACTTTCGGCAGAAATAATTTGGTTTTAGAATAAGAATAAAATAAACGGGAGGCAGAGGCATGAGTTTCACAATGGATGATATCGATCAAGTGATGCAAACATTACAACTTCTTAAGGATATAAAACAAGGTGAGATCCATATAGATAATGGTAAGATGAAATTATCGGTCTGGAAGGGATATGCGGGGGATAGTGCCGGAAGCCCGGCAGGTTTCGCCGGGGAAAGCACCATTGCTCCACCTGAACCGGTTGAGCAGAAAGCGGCTCCAGCAGCAGCTACAGCTACGGCAGTGAAAGAAGAGCCAAAAGCTGTTGCAAAAGCAACTGAGGCAGAAAAAAAAGAGGAGACTATAGAAGAGGGGCTCGTAGCGATTAAAGCATCCATGACAAGTATCTTTTATCGAAAGCCAAGCCCGGATGCTCCTCCTTTTGTTGAAGTCGGCAGTGAGGTTAAAAAAGATACCGTTGTTTGTTTGCTTGAGGTCATGAAGTGTTTCCGTTCCATCAATGCGGGTGTAAATGGTCGTATTGAAAAAATTTGCGCGGAAACTGGTCAGCTTGTGGAATTGGGAGCAGTTTTGTTTCTAGTTCGCCCCGCTTAATTTGCAGAAATTACATGCAACTTTAAACCCTGGAAGTTGTGCTTTAGACCTTTGTAAAAAACAGGGGTTACTCCTCCCTTATGGTATGCCTGCTATAGAAATGAAAGATCAACTTTAAACCCTGGAAGTTGTGCTTTAGACCTTTATAAAAAACAAACCAAACACACCCAACACA
>CAYVMK010000177.1:2764-4683 GCA_964452445.1 uncultured Desulfonema sp.
AATACTCGCTTTTTTCTCATCAATCCTGTCGCTCCTTTATTTTACCTAAATTTTGCACCAAAATCTCCGCAATTGCGCTTTAGACCCTTTCATACCTCATAAGTGCATTTGCGGAGATTTTGGTGCAAAATTTAGGTAAAATAAAGGAGCGACAGGATTAATGAGAAAAAAGCGAGTATTGATTGCCAACAGAGGAGAAATTGCCGTCCGAATTATTAAAGCCTGCGAAGAGAATGATATCGAGACAGTGTTAGTTGTTTCCGAAGCTGATAGAGATAGTTTGCCGGCTATACTGGCGGATAAAGTTGTCTGTATTGGCCCTCCTCAAGTTAATCTGAGTTATCTAAATATACCGATGATTATGACTACCGCTTTGGGGACCGGTGCCGATGCAATTCACCCGGGATATGGATTCCTTGCTGAGAATCCGGAACTGCCTGAAACATGTGAGAAGAATGGGATAATTTTTATTGGTCCACGCTCAGAAACTATGAGGCAATTGGGTGACAAAATTAGAGCTCGAAATATTGCAAGGCAATGCCGTGTTCCTATCAATGAGGGCAGTGAAGGCCTTAGCAGTTTCAAAGATGTAGAAGCTACAGCTCAAGAAATAGGTTTCCCAATTCTTTTTAAAGCTGCTGCCGGCGGTGGTGGACGTGGGATGCGTATTGTTAAGGAATCAAAAGACTTGAAAAGTGCTTTCGATATGGCTTCTCAAGAAGCACAAACAGCCTTTGGTGATGCGACTCTATTTATAGAGCGCTATCTTCAGAATGCGCGGCATGTTGAGGTACAAATTCTTGGCGATAATTTTGGTAGAGTAATTCATTTAGGACAACGAGACTGTTCTTCTCAGCGGCGTTACCAAAAAGTAATTGAGGAGGCTCCTCCTCCCGGTCTTTCTGATGATTTAACGAATAAAATCCTGGAGGCGGCCGTAACACTTACTAAGAGTATTAATTACAATAGTGCAGGCACAGTTGAGTTTTTAGTAGATAAAGATCGCAATGAATTTTATTTTATGGAAGTGAACACCCGTATTCAAGTTGAACACCCTGTTACTGAAATGATAACCGACGTAGACTTAGTGAAGGAACAGCTCCGCATTGCCTTTGGACATCCTCTCTCAATGAATCAATCTGACATTCAATTTAAGGGTCATGCTATCGAATGTCGAGTAACAGCCGACAATGCCAAGGATGATTTTATGCCAACTCCTGGTCGCATAACACGTTTTGTTGTGCCTAATGGCAATAATATCAGAGTGGATACTCACTGCTATCAGGGATACGTGATTAGCCCGTATTACGATTCGCTAATCGGCAAGGTGATTGCTACAGGTGATAATCGCGATTTAGCATTAGAGAATATGAGACTGGCTTTGTCAAATTTTGAAGTCTTTGGTGTGGAAACAAACATATCTTTTCTCCGGTTTTTAATAAATCAGCCTGACTTTATCAAAGGAAATATAAATATCAAATGGATAGAAAATAGTGTTTTACATAAGTTCCTGGAGACAGTTGAATAAGAGAGTTAATCAAGACAAGAGTTTGCATCATTTAGAGACCTTTGAAAAATGCTCAATTTCGTTCAAGTTCAAGAAAGGCGAAAATTTTAACCGAATGATTGCACCGCACCGTAAAAATAGTCCATTATTACGATGGATAATATGAAATATTTTGTAGTTAACGAAGTAACTTGAAACTAAACTACTTGGACTGTTTGAGGGCTAAAATGGTGAAATACCGTTCTCGACAAATTAAAAAAAATGAAGCGAAAGAAAATAGCGGTTCATATGGAGCATGGCGCAAGGAATTCTGTAGAAAATATCTGGAGTCGCGTTTTATAATTAGCAAGAAAAAATATTCGATATTTAAAAAGCAATTATAATTAAGAAAAAAATGACAAAAATTTGAAAA
>CAYVMK010000177.1:4693-5347 GCA_964452445.1 uncultured Desulfonema sp.
TTGTGCTATAGAATTTGCAAGTTTTTCACCCCATAACAATTAAATTCTTGCAAATTTTTAACATGAGACCAAAGAAACCACCTCAAAAAAACAGGCAAATGGACCTTTTCCGACCGGAATTAACTAAAATCATCGATCCAAGCCATGGTTTAGTGAAGTTAGGGCGCATGGGGACGCCCATGATTTTAAGGGCGCATGGGGACGCCCATGATTTTATGCGTTTCTATATTGGTGAAGGCATATACGGGATGTTTGTGCAGAACGTGCTTGATGAATAATATTCAAGAATGGTGAATTCAAGTTGCAAGTGCACCACTTGGATTCACCTAAAGACATGGATTTAGAGTTGTGAATGTTCTGTACGAACGTCCCCTACGTCCCCCCAGGCCATGAAAAGACCTTCAGATACGATTTTACGAACAAAACATTTTTTGCCACAGACGGAAGATGTCAGCACCGGCGCAAAAGTGTTATAAAACTTCCGGTTTAAAAGTGTATGTCAAATAAAGGCCGGCCGGGTAGAAGATCAGCCCTCCCGGCCGGCTTTATATTATTTTTCAGCAACCTCTTTCATGCGATAGCTTTTTCCTTCAATAACTACAGCCTCAGTATGGTGGAGCAACCGGTCAAGCAGCGCCGATGTCAGCGTGCTGT
>CAYVMK010000178.1:0-5331 GCA_964452445.1 uncultured Desulfonema sp.
ATGGTGTTGTCCATGTTCACTCCGGTGCTCCACGTAAGAGGCGTGACTCTAAGGACAATACTATGCCTGCCCTGGCGGGTTTACTGAATAGTTACGATTGAGGAGATGTGATGTTAAAATGAAATTATTAGTACCGGTCGATGGTTCAGAAAACTCGTTGCGTGCCATTCAGTATGTCCTTAAAATGGCTAAAACACACCCTTCCATGGAAGTGATCCTGCTAACGGCAGCGTGCCCTACTGACATAATTTATTTTGCGACCGATCCATTTATCGGCACTAGCGGAACGCAAGTATATCAACAGTGTGAATCAACGTTTTCAGAAAAACTGGCAGCAGCAAAGAAAATTTTTGATGAAGCGGGGATTCCGGTAAAAGCCGAGTTAATACATGGCGATCCTGCCCAAACAATCATTTCCTATATAGAAGATAAGGGCATTGACAAAGTGGTTATGGGGAGCAGGGGCTTAAGTCCTTTAAAAGGCATAGTCTTCGGCAGCGTTACTTATAAGGTATTAAGCAACGTAAAGATACCGGTGACTGTTGTGAAATAAAGGAAAAGGGGGAACATCGTTAGATTGCGCCTTATTTTTTATGAAGGAGTTGATTTTGTTGATCAAGCTTAAAGACAATATTTATTGGGTTGGTGTTAAGGATTGGGAGATTAAAAAATTTCACGGAGAGGAATATTCAACCCATCGAGGCTCAACTTACAATTCTTATTTAATCAAGGATCAGAAAATTGCCCTAGTAGATACCGTTTGGACTCCGTTTCGTGAGAGTTTTTTGGATGATCTGGACAGGGAAATCGGACTTAAAAACATAAGCCTGATTGTAATTAACTATTCGGAGCAGGATCACGCGGGTAGCCTGCCCTATCTGATGGAGAGGATACCTGAAACACCTGTTTATTGCACAAAAAATGGTGCTATGATGATAAAAAAACATTTTCATCAAGACTGGGATTTTAAAGTTGTTAAAACCGGGGACACTATTGACCTTGGAGAGTACAAGCTGGTTTTTGTAGAAGCTCAAATGCTCCACTGCCGAGCTAAGGTAAAGAAGAAGTTGAGGAGTTACTTATTTAATGAGGAATGCCTGTGCTAAAAAGCACTTTTTAAAGCTTTTAAAAGAAAAGGATTTTGAACGGTTATTATTTCTTGGAAAGCCTATGTTTGTTATTAGTATCCTTTTTTCTTTATTGTATAATGAAGATGATATAATTCGCTGGCGGGCTGTAGATGCATTGGGATATGTGGTTGACAAACTGACGGTTACTAAGCCTGAATTAGGGCGGGAGATAATTCGGCGACTTTTCTGGGCCTTGAACGATGAATCAGGGGGTAATGCTAAAAGTGCGCCGGAAGCCATCGGCTCAATTATAAGCCGGCAGCCCGATGTATACTGTGATTATATTCCGATGGTGCTTTCATTTTTAGATGATGATAGTTTGCGCCGGGGAGTGCTATGGACTGTTGCTCAGATAGCCCAGGTTAATTCTAACCTTGTAAAGAGTTATGCTGATAAAATATTACCTTTAGTTAACAATAAAGATCCGGAAGTAAGAATTCACGCAGTATATGCCCTGGGTATAATTAAAGTAAGACTGTCTGCAGAAGTATTAGAGAAGCTGCAAAAAGATGAATCCCGGGCAAATATTTATCTTGGCGGGAAATTAAGAAAGATGACCGTCAGGGATATAACAGCAAGGTTTTGGGATTAAGTAATTTAATGGAGGGAGTATAAAAAAGATCACCTTCTTGAACCGGCCAGGACAAGGAAACAAGATTTACCCGCCTGGCAAGACAAGGATGCATGAATTATGCCAGCGCGTGTTACGATCAAATGATTCTCTGAGTTATAGGGAGGTTACAATTTGAAATCGCTTCTTGTCAGCGCTCACGGGTTTGAGGACATGGAACTTTTTTATCCGTTTTACCGCTTAAAAGAAGCTGGGCTGGAGGTAGTTCTGGCCTCGGTTGAGGTCAACCCCTTAAAGGGTATCCACGGCTATCAGATACAAGTGGACCTGAACGTTGACAGCGCGAAGGCATCTGAATATGAGATTTTAGTGCTCCCGGGCGGTAGGGCTCCTCAGGCGCTAAGAAAAAACGAAGCCGTACTGGCTTTGACGAAAGAGTTCTTTTTCCTGGGAAAACCGGTGGCCGCGATCTGTCACGGACCGCAAATTTTAATTTCCGCCGGACTGGTCAGCGGAAAGAGAATGACCGCCTATAAGAAAGTCCAGCCGGAGTTAAGTGCAGCAGGAGCAGTCGTATCCGACCAGCCTGTTGTCGCGTTTCAGGTGTTGGGATGCCTGCTTGTGCGGTCTGGAGATGGTTTGCTTTGACGGCGAAATAATTACAATAGGGGGCCCCTGTGTTAAGGAACTTGACAACTACGGACTTACCTACGTACTGGCCGGCCAACGCCAAGGTCCGGCTGTAATCACCGGCATATGTTTAAAACTGCTGCCTGCCAAATAATCATTTTACATAGTGTAAAATATTTGTAGGATAAAAATAGACAAGAAACCTCTCTTCTTTGGTAAAATGGTAGGTAAGTAAAACAAACCAATCTTATCAAAGAAAGGAGAGGTCCCTTTGAGTAATATTATACACCAAGTGTGCCAGCAATTCATAACAGAAATTATTAATTTTTTCAAGGAAGGTAAGGCAACAAGCCTGACAGAAATGGAGCTGGGGTTAAAGGATCGAGCTGATAAATTTTTAAAAAATATGGTAAAAACCTACCTAGAAGAAATAGATCGACAAATTGCAGAGGATAAAGTTGGGCGTAAGCAAAAAGGTCTTATAGTAGAGCGTAGGAACGAGGAACGCACGATATATACAAGGTTTGGCGGACTAACCTACTCCCGTTCCTACTATTTTGATAAAACAAAGGAGGCCTATTTACATCCTGTAGACATGGTGGCGGGTTTAGAAGGATATGAACGAGTATCCCTGACAGTGGCAGCAAATATGGTGGGACATGCTGTGGAGTCTTCGTATGAGGAAAGCAGCCGTCATATAACGGGAGGAGACCTCAGCCGTCAAACGGTGATGAAAAAGATACGCAAGGTGCATGGACTAAAAGTGCCTGTTCCGCAAGAGCAAAGGGTGGTTAAAGTGCTCCATGTTGATGCTGATGAGGATCATGTTGCTCTGCAAGATGGGAGCACTGCGATAGTACCTATAGTAACAGTTCACGAAGGGATTAAGAAGCTATACAGGAGCAGGAACCGATGTGTGAATGCCCACCATGTCTGCTGTTATGGGAAATCGCCCGAGGATTTATGGTGGGAAGTATTTGATTGGATTTATGACGCTTACAATACAGACAAATTAGAAACAATTTACATACACGGAGACGGAGCTAACTGGATAAAAAAAGGTTTAGCGATATTGCCGAAGTCCGAATTTGTATTGGACAAGTACCATCTCAACAAAGCCATCATGAACTGTACAGGAGCACAGCCGGAATACCGGAAAGCATTAAGACAGGTACTAAAGGAAGCCGATAAGAGAGTTTTTAAAGAGATTGTCAAAAAAATGACGATGAAGGCCGGGAGTGAAAACGAGAAAAAAAGAATTAAGGAATTCCGGCGATATATTTTAAACAACTGGATGGGGATAGAAATCCACAAAACAGGAAAATGTGGAGGGAGCAGTGCAGAAGCTCATGTAAGTCATGTAATTTCGGCCAGGATGAGTAGTCGGCCAATGGGATGGAGCCGTGAAGGGGTAAAACATATGGCAGAGCTAAGAGCGTTTTGTGCAAATGGAGGTGTTGTTGGAGTTGAGCACGTAAGGGTACAGGAACCTGTTAGCAACCTTGTTAAAAATGCAATGAAGCGGGCCCGGAGGGTATTTCATGGGATTAACCTTGAGACATTGGGAAATGTTACTTCGCTGAACTTGGGAAAAGTAACTCCCCTGTTTAGGGTATTAAGGTCAATCCAGTATGATAACCTGATTACGTAATAAAACATGAGTTTTCAAGGTATAATCATTGACCAGCTTGTCCACCACGCCAGGATATTTTGCATTAACAAAAGCCAGTTACCGGTTAAAAGATAAGCTTAAAAAAACAAGGATAAATGGCATGGGTAGTGACTAACTATTTAGACACTATCTGATTACATTAGGAGGTTAAAGAATGTTTATTCGATGGAAAGGAAGATATGCTTATCTTGAGCAGCGCTGCCTGGATAACGGAAAGGTAAAATGCCGGTCAAAATACCTTGGCCAAAACCCGTTTAACGCCCTGGCAAAAATGTTTTCCGCCGGGGAAATTGACCGACGCACCTACGAAAGAATTGTCGAGTGGAAACCAGAAGGGATTCTCCAGCCGACCGGCGACGGCGGGCTAAACATCAACGGAGGAATGTTTGGATTTTGGAAGGGGGCGAAAATCGGTCTGTTTTTTGGGAATCACTGGCTTTATGGCCGGGTTGAGAAAGACGAACACGGCTGGCATTTGGTGGATGAAAACGGCAATATTCTCGGTCTAAAACCCGGAATAAAAGCAAGGCTATGGATCTAATTTTGGCTTAACGGAAGAAAGGGTAAAAAAGGGGATCGTCCGCGATAAGCCGGAGGAGCTTTTGGTTAGGTGGATGAAAAACCAAAAGGCAATATGCGACTTGTGCAATAAAGAAATTGACTCAAGCCCGTTTCCGGTAATTGATTACCCGCCTGATGAGGAATTGACCAATCCCGACTATGTTCCTTAAAGGGGGTACGGCACTTTGCAAAGCCTGTGCTCTGGAAAGATATGGCCTTGGGGAAAATAACGCCGGTAAAGTGGAACGCTTGTGGGTATGTTTTAAGGAAGTTGAAGTTATTTGAGCAAGGTTGATAAAATAGGCTTAAAAAATGCGAGAGATAACAAGGATAGTGACTGTGCCTTTGGTCACTATAGGGAATTCAATAACTTAATCAATATCACCTTAACTATTGACTGTTCACACATCGGTGTTCGGTTAAGCCCACAATATCCCATTAATAACCAGAGATGGCGCTTTATCCCTGGTAATTGAATTACCTATAATTGGTAATGATGCCCCTAGTCGTGAGCCACCGGTGACTTAACCACATGCATTTGCCAGCTCCAGATAAAAGCGTTCACTTTACCTGGATAAGAGCCAATTCCCAGGTGTTAAATGGTTCTAAATGAACTATATGGTAAACCGAACACGCATGACCGTTCACAAGGGTCAATTTTATTTGCAGATATGGGGTCAAATCTATTGACTATTGACAATCAAGTACAGCTAAACCAAAGAAGGGATTTATTTTATTATAAAATCCTATAACAAGTTGACACGATC
>CAYVMK010000179.1:0-5326 GCA_964452445.1 uncultured Desulfonema sp.
GGGTTGGGTGTGTTTGGGTGTTTGTTTTCATCGACGGCTATAAGAAGGCGTATCATTTCCCCGTCCATCGAAACGGCGTTATTGTCCTTACGGATTGCTTTCCTGAAGAACATGCTCATGAAAGAATATCCATACGACAATTTCCCCTTTGCAAAAAGAATTGATATTATTCTTATATCGTATTGCTGAAATGTAACTGGTTGTCAAGAAAAAAGGCTGTATATTCAGGATGATTGCCAATAAGCATACCGTGGTAATGTCCGAATGGCCGCTGCCGCTTTGATTATGAGAAAAAGAGAACTTGATTTTTAGATAAAAAATTGCCAAGGTCACCGAATTGGCAGCCATAAAAAAGATCGGAAGATAAATATTATGATAATCGATGAAGTAATCGAGGTTCTTAAAATCGAAGCGGAAGGAATTCTTAAACTGGCAGACCGCATAGATAACAGCTTTGCTGAAATGGTAGAGCTTATATACAAATCAAAAGGCCGGCTGATAGTGGGAGGAATAGGGAAATCCGGAATAGTCGGAAGAAAAATAGTGGCGACCTTAAACAGCACGGGAACCAGATCTTTTTTCCTGCATCCTGTTGAGGCCATGCACGGGGATCTCGGCATTGTTTCAAGGGATGATATTTTTCTGGCGCTTTCAAACAGCGGAGAAACCGATGAGCTCAATGTGCTTGTTCCGACAATTCGGAAAATGGGATGCAAGGTTATAGCCTTTACAGGAAATAAAAATTCAACTCTTGCAAGGTACAGCGATATAGTTATTGATGTCGGAGTCGAGAGAGAAGCCTGCCCGCTGGGTCTTGCCCCGACAGCCAGCACAACCGCACTGCTGGCAATAGGAGATGCCCTCGCGGTCGTCCTTATCAACAAGAGGGATTTCAAGTCGAGTGATTTCAGAAAGATTCATCCGGGGGGAGTGCTCGGCCAGCGACTTTCAAGCAAGGTTAAAGATATTATGATTAAAGATGAATCGCTTCCTCTTGTTTATGAAGGAGTAAGCTTCCATGAGGCAGTCCTTAAAATCGATTCAGGAGGGCTTGGAGCGGTTCTTGTTGTAAAGAAGGGCGATACGCTCTCCGGTATCATAACGGATGGAGATATCAGACGGACGATAGCAAAGAAAGGGCTTGTTCATGAACTTAAGGCCGAAGATGTAATGACAAAAAATCCCCGAACAGCCGGCCCAGATTCTCCGGCATATGATGCCCTGTATCTGATGGAGCGATTTCAGATCACCGTTCTTCCAATAACCGATCCCGTGAATAAAATTCTTGGAGTGCTCCATCTTCACGATATCCTGGGTAAAGGCAGTTTTAGTTTTAAGCCGTCGTTCAACAATAATCGCAACACTGAAATGCCGTGACCGGCATAGGAAAATAAAGTTTTTTACGAAACCATCATCTTATAATGAGGTTATAATGAATATGAAAGATTTTGAAACTGATATGAGAATACCCGCACTCGGAGAAGCTAAGATACCTTCGCCTGCTCTCAATAAGGAAAGGGGAAAAGAGCGGCAGGCATTTATATCGGATAGAGAAAGGGTTGCCATTGACGTGGATCCGTCGCGTCTTGCGGATATGATAAAGGCAGGGAAAGAGATTCCTTCCTTTGAAATGGCCGGTCCGAGGGAGAAAATCTATTTTGATCCGAGTAAGATGAGATGTGCTCTTGTAACATGCGGCGGACTTTGCCCGGGATTAAACGATATTATCCGCTCTATAGTGCTGGAGCTTTATTACGGATACGGGGTAAGGAACATTTACGGCATCAGGTATGGCCTTCAGGGTTTTATTCCCAAATACGGGCATGATGTTATGGATCTGAAACCGGAGACTGTTTTGAATATTCTCGAAATCGGAGGATCCGTACTCGGCTCATCCAGGGGCCCTCAGGAAATTGATGAGATCGTCGACAGCATAGAAAGAATGAGCATCAGCGCCCTTTTTATGATAGGCGGGGACGGAACGCTTAAAGCGGCGATAAAAATCGCCGATGAAGTTCTTGAAAGGGGACTTAAGATAAGTGTTGTCGGTATTCCAAAGACAATCGATAATGATATTTATCTTGTTTCCCGGTCATTCGGTTTTGATACGGCCGTTGACATTGCTACAATGGCAATAAAAAGCGCTCACAATGAATCTGCCGGCTACCCCAATGGTATAGGGCTTATTAAACTCATGGGGAGATATTCCGGTTTCATTGCCGCAACATCTGCTCTTGCCCAGCAGGATGTTAATTTTGTTCTGATTCCCGAAATAGATTTTGATATTGAAGGACCGAACGGACTGCTTGCATCCCTGGAGGAAAGGCTCGGGCAAAGGCAGCATGCCGTGATTGTAGTTGCGGAAGGAGCCGGGCAGAAGTATATCAGGAGCGATAAGGATGAGGTTGATGCCTCAGGCAATATAAAGCTTAAAGATATCGGTCTCTTCCTCAAAGATACCATATCAGCCTGGTTCAAATCCAAAAACATTGAGATTTCTTTAAAATTTATTGATCCGAGCTATATAATAAGGAGCCTTCCTGCAAATGCCAACGATCATGTTTTCTGCAGCTTCCTGGGGAGGGATGCCGTTCATGCGGCAATGGCCGGTAAGACCAAGCTAATTGTCGGCAACTGGAGCAACAATTTTGTTCATATACCCATGAGCGCTTCAGCGGAAAAGAGAAAACAGGTAAATCCGAACGGAAAACTCTGGCAGAGCGTGTTGGAAGCAACAGGACAGGGCTCTCTGAAAAACTAGCAGAGACTCAATCTGTTTTGAGCTCAGCGAACCTGCCTCCGCTTATAGTCAGAAGGTAAAGCTTTTTCCAGGCATCTCCCGAACCGTTGAAAGAAGTAAGCCCGGTCAATCCCTTGTAGTTTCTGATTCCGGCAAGTTCATTTCTGACCGAACCCGGAACCCTGACATTCGGCATGGATATCGTCTGGAAAAGCATCATGGCGGTATCATACGCCACGGCTTCAACAAATTCCGGTTCTTCCCCGTATTTTTCCACGAAAGAATTAACGAACTCTCTCATTTTCTCCGAATCGTTTTCACCATGAAAGCCGTCCGGTATTATGGCCCAATCCTCCAGAAATTCGCCGGCCATTTCAATCATCTTCTGTGAATGCCACAGGTTTGTGCCCAGCAGATAAACATTCCGTATATCTAGATATGCAAGCTGCGGGATAATAAGCCCGGCTTTTGCGGGCGAATCGGGGATAAAAACGGCTTCAAAGTCAACCGGCAATCCGTCGCTCATTTTTTGATTTTTATCAACAGCCGGCGGCACATTCATATTACTTCCGGGAACATTCCGGTTTCCTGCAAGCATTCTGATTGAATCGGTAAAATCCATCAGGGCCGGATCATACGATTCCACTCTGATTATTTTTCCGCCGTTAGCTTTGACTTCATCCTGAAAATGGTTCATGAAAGTTATGCCGTAATTTTCTTTGGGATATAAAATTGCAAATTTTTTAATGCCCTTTTGAATTACCGCATATTCCACAAGGGATCTTACCTGCATTTTAGGCATCAGGAAGTTCCTGAAAACAAAATCACCGGTATCAGTTATATTCTCCTTCTGGGTAAGAAGAATAATCGGGACGTTTCCCGCCTGGGCCTTATTTGCCGCAGAAACGGATTCGGTTGATCCCATAGGGCCGATGATTGCCGATACATTTTTCTTTATCAATTCATCCGCGGCGGCTGCAGCCTTTTCCGGGTTCGATTCGGTATCGCTGACGACAATGTTAAAAGTGTGCTCCGGCCCCGTCTTATTTGAAAAATTGTCAAGAGCAAGATTCACTCCTTTCAGCGCCTTGTTGCCAAAAATATTGAATGCACCGGTTAATGGAAGCATGCATCCGATAATATGTGGTTTGCTGCCTGCTTTGGCGTATATTTCCTGCAAAAGTCTTTTGACTTCACCTGCATTTCGATGAGTCGGCATTTTTTGTGTAAAATCACGCAAAACATCCGCGGCCTCGTTGTATTTTTTATTTTCGTAAAAACGCAATCCAAGCTGATACTGCAGGTACCCTTTCAACGCGTCGTCTTTTATGCTTTCAATGAGGGATATAATACCTTTTATTTCAAGTTGCGCCAGTGAATCTTTAAGCTTTATATCGACTATCTCCCTTTCACGTTCCGCGCTTTTTAATCCGGCTTTGTAATATGAGATTAAGGCATCTGAAGGATGCTTCATGGCAATCTGAGCATCTCCGGTCAGAATGTATATTTTTGAGATATGATAATCAGAAAGATTTCCGTTGAGTATTCCGGTGGAATAATTTACAGCCTCTTTTAAAAGCCCATCCTTCAGATATCCTTCTATTACTTTTATTTTTACATCGGAGGCATGATTGCTTTTCGGATAATTACTGATAAGGGTTATATAACTGTTTCTCGCCTTTTCATTTTCTCCGAGTGTGTCGTAAATTGTACCCATCCGCATCAAAGCGGCCGGAATAAGATGGCTTCCCGGAAATTGAGCAATATATTCATTATATGATTCAAGCGCCCTGTCATATTTTCTTGAGTTGAAGAGATTTTCAGCTTTTGAAAAGAGATTTTCACCGGATACGTCATAACTTTGAACACTTACGATTTTGGTTTTAGGAATACAGGCGAGCAAAGTAATTAAAATCAGAACGTAAATCAATTTAGATAGCTTCATTTTTTCTCACGTTTCCTATTTGGAGTTTACAATACTTTTCATTATTGTCAAATATTTATTATATGAACCATTTAACCCAAGTTCGCCAATTTTTTTTGTAAAGTGAGGCGTAGCGGCCATTCCGGGCAGATTATGGGCACTACTCATTTTGCCGCATAGGTGCGACGGCCAAGCGAATTGCCAGACAGGCCGAGACAGTGGTAGATTACTGATGATCCGGTTCCGGCCTGCTGCTTAACCGCAAATGGCGTCATTGCGCGTTTTGTTTTTTGACCTTTTTAATGTACATGATTTGGCCAATAGCATAGCGGCCAAGGCGTTACAACAAAAATATTTATCTATGGGTCACTACATTGACCATACAAAGTATCGGTTATAATCATTTCAAATAGTTGAAAAGCATGAACCCGTGATTTATGGCAGAAAAAGCCGCTCCAATCATAATTTTGGCGAACTTGGGTTAAGGCTTAAAAATACGGGGCTCGATTCAGTGCCGGGAACGTCGGATTTGCTGATTGACAGGATACGCAAAAATGTAAGCCCAAGAAAAATCGGAAAAGAGGCGTGGTGCGAAGTAATGTATGCACTGCATCGCCACGGAATGAAATCTTCGGCAACCATGACATACGGCATGGGGGAGA
>CAYVMK010000180.1:0-5319 GCA_964452445.1 uncultured Desulfonema sp.
ATTGCGTGTTGCCATTTGAAAATGTGAATTTATTTCCGAGCGGTCCCTTAGATTGATCCGTATCAGTATGCAAAATACAATTTGAAATCAATCATTTTCATTGAGGTTGACGTTTTACTGACTACAGCTTACTATACGCATCAACCGGATGAACCTAAAATGTTTTCATTTATATTTCTGGATTCCCGCGAAAGCGGGAATCCAGTCTTTTCAACTAGTTCTGGACTCCCGTTTTCACGGGAGTGACGGGATTTCGGGCTTTTTACGAATCCATCAAAATTTGCCGGGGAACAGATTTCTGTCAACAAGCTCGCAGAGAATATGCCCCAGAGTTATATGAACTTCCTGTATCCGTGCCGTTACATCCGATTCCACGGCAAAAACCATATCCGCGAGGGAGGCAAGGCTGCCTCCGCGCCCTGTAAAACCAATAGTAAACAACCCTTTATCTTTGGCAGCCTCAATTGCCTTTATAACATTCTTCGAGTTTCCGCTCGTGCTTATGCCTATCGCAACATCACCCGCTATTCCGAGAGCAAGAATCTGTTTTGAGAATATATCATCGAAACTGTAGTCATTTCCAATGCTGGTCAAAACCGAGGTGTCGGTCGTCAGGGCAAGAGCGGCAAGAGGCGGACGCTCAATCCTGAACCGGTTAACAAATTCGGCGGCAATATGCTGGGCATCTGCCGCGCTGCCGCCGTTCCCGAATAATAAAAGCTTATGTCCCGATGAGATGGAATCTGAAATTTTATCTGCGGCATTGATTATCAGATCCATATTGATATTTATAAATCTTCTTTTCAGATCTATGCTCTCTTCAATTATATTGCGGATTATCTCTTTCATTTATTTTTATCCAGATTAGAAATAATGCCTCAGACGGCAAAGTAAAAAGCTCCATATGCAAGGCGTGCAAATTCCTGAGGAATGAGGCGTACATATTAGTACGCCGCAATGACGAAGAATGAAGCACAACGCCGCAGAGGGACTTTTTACAAAGCCGTCATTCTTTATATTTCCCTAATTGTATCATCTGTATATACTGACATGATTCACAGCCCAGTTTCTCCGCTTTTTTAAACTCCTTGAGCGCTTCTTCAGGAAGGTCCCGTTTCATGTAAAGTCTTCCGAGCCTCTGTCTGAACAGTCCGTTATTGGGGTCTATCTCAACGCTCTGGCGGCAGAAGGCAAGCGAAACATCCCTGTTTTTGTCCTTTTGATCATAGAGCCAGCCGAGTGACGACAATGATGCCGCGTCATTCGGATTTATCTTTATTGCCTTCTCATATGCGGCCTCGGCTTCGTCCATCATGCCGACAGATGCAAAACTTTCTCCGAGGTAAAAGAGCGCAACGCTTGATTCGGGCTTTAATTTTAAAGCCTTTTCAAGGTATTCTCTTCCTTCTTCGGATTTTCCCAGTTCAAGAAGAAGCTTTCCTGTCTGAAAATCGATTTCAAACAATTCTTCTCCAAGCTTACCGGCCTTCTGGAAATGCTTGAGCGCCTTTTCCTTTTTACCGGTCAACTGATAAACAAGGCCGGCGTTATAAAGGGGCATTACCTCTTTCGGTGAAAGCCTTATGCATTCCTTGAACTCCCTGATGGCTTTTGAAAAATCTTCAAGGACTCCGTAACTGACTCCAAGGCTGTTGTGAACGTTCACATTATCCGGATCGAAGAGAAGAGCCGTCTTAAACTCTTTGACAGCCCCTTCAATATCGCCGTTCTGATAAAGCTTGTCTCCGCTTATGTTAAGGCTTACGGCATCGAAGACTACAATGCTGCCGGGGCCGAAATAATCGGCATGATCGAGCGCTTTTCCGGCATTTCCGATTATGTCCTGCTTCCTGTAACTGAAAGCAGGATAAGATGCAATCCCTGTTGTGACAGTCTCTTCTCCCAGATTATCAAGGTCCTTTTTTAATTTAACGGCAAGCTTCAAACATGATGAAGCATTTTTATCAGGGAAATAGCATCCGAACAGGAAGCGGTCCATACGGCCCCAGAAACCGTTTCCTGCTCTGCAGATATCGTCTATCGCCTTTGCCGTATCGCCAAGCGCTTTTTGAATATCGGCCGGTTTTTGAGTCTCCTTCCTTTCATTCATATTGTCGATGCGTATAACAATCGCGCCGAATGCAAGATATGAAGAAAGTATTTTCGTGGCATGCTCAATAAAGGATTCTCCGCTTTGCATACCGGGAAAGAGTTTGTTTAAAACATCCTTTCCCCAATCTTCTTTCATTTTCCCGGTTTTACGCCATGGCCTGAGTTCGGCTTTTGACAGCAGAAATTCCTTTGAACTGCTTCGGCTTTGGAACAGATCATGATGATTCCGGCTTATTTTCTCTTCCATTATTTATTCCTGTTCAGAATTCCGGCAACAGCGTCTTTTATTATATTCAGTTCATCTTCCTGAACCGTTCTCAAATCCATGATAAAGCTGTCATCTTCTATCCTTCCTATTACAGGAGGCGTGTTCTCCCGCATATTTCTTTCAACGGTGTTCGGCGAGAGTCCTTCTATTTTCACCGCAATGCACTTGCTGGGAAGGTCAAGAAGCGGAAGAGAGCCGCCCCCTGCCTTGGATCTCATATCTACAAGATTGATTGAAAGCGCCGGATTGTTTATCTTTGCAAGCAGCCTGAAAAGCTTATCGGCGCGTTTTTTTATCAGATTAAAAGGAGTCGTCAGCATGAAAAGAGTCGGAATAAGCTTTACGGCTTTTTCAGGATCCCTGTATATCCTGAGTGTGCTCTCAAGCGCTGCAAGGGTCAGCTTGTCGATACGAAGCGCCCTTGTGAGAGGGTTTTTCTTAACGCTGTCCACGACATCCCTCTTTCCAACAATTATTCCCGCCTGCGGGCCGCCAAGCAGCTTGTCGCCGCTGAAGGTTATGACATCCGCTCCGGCCGATACCGATTCCTGGACCGTCGGCTCCTTTAAGAGGCCGTATTTTGAAAAATCGATGAAGGTTCCGCTTCCCAGATCCTCCATAACAGGAATCTGGCGCTTTGAGCCAAGCTCCACAAGCTCCTTCAGTGTCACGCTCGCGGTAAACCCGACAACGCTGTAGTTGCTGGTATGGACTTTCAATAACAAGGCCGTATCGTTTTCAATCGCTCCGATATAATCTTTGAGATGAGTCCGGTTTGTGGTTCCGACCTCCTTCAATATCGCCCCGCTTTTTGCCATGACATCGGGTATTCTGAATGACCCGCCTATCTCGACAAGCTCACCTCTTGAAACTATGACCTTTCTGTTTCTTGCCATCGTCTCGAGGCAGAGCAAAACCGCCGCCGCATTATTATTTACAACCATTGCCGCCTCGGCGCCGCTTATTTCGCACAGAATCTCTTCAATGCAGTTGTATCTTGAACCCCGTTCTCCTTTTGCCAGATCGAACTCGAGGTTCGAATAACCGGTTGCAACGGCAATAATATTTTCGGCGGCGCATTCGGCAAGAATGGAGCGGCCAAGGTTTGTATGGACGACAACGCCGGTTGCATTTATGACGCGTTTCAGATTGGGTGTCATTATCTTTTTTGCGGTATCTTTCGTTTTTTCCAGAACAGGGGAATCTGTCAAATCATTTTCTGCAACAGATGGATTGCCTGCAAGAATTCCGGCTCTTAAACTTTCAACGACTTTTCTTGCCGACTGAAGAAGAACCAATCTCGGAACGTTTTCAAAGTCCGGTTCTTTCTTTGAAAGTTCAAGAATACGGTCTATGCCGGGAAGCATTCGTAAAAGAGCCTGTTGTTTTTCATTTAATTCCATATCAAATATTCCGGTTACTCGAAACGCTATACGTTTCTCAGGTCTCTGATTTATGGTCTCTTTGAACCCTTGAAGCCTTGACCCCTTAAACCCTTTCTTGCTTTGTGCCTCTGTGCCTTTGCCACTTTGCCACTTACTTTTCACTATTCACTATCCTATTTCATATCATTTTAAACTTAATTAATTCAACATATTTCTTAATTCCAACCGTAAGGTTTTTAGACAGGATTAACAGGATGGACAGGATTTTTGCCTGCCCGCCTGAGGCGGGACAGGCAATCAGTCGTCGCCTGCGGCGAGGAGAAAAATGCGGACTGATGCAGTTAATCCGTCAAATCCTGTAAATCCTGTCAGATAAGTTTTTATCTTCATGAAAAATATATTATGTGGTATATATCTTAAAACAGGCTGAAGGCTTTTGGAAACTTCAGTCTTCAACCTAACCTCGATAAACGGGATAAGTACCTTCACGAAATAATTTTCTGCCGGAAACGCGCAGAAAATTATTTCTAAGGTACTAAAGAGTGATTTATGAAAAACATACTTGTAACAGGCGGCTGCGGATTCATCGGATCCAATTTCATTCGGTATCTGTTAACTGAAACAGATTTCGCCGGACGCATTATAAACGCAGACAAGCTGACTTATGCCGGAAATCTGGAAAATCTTGCCGGAATCGAAGAGGCTTTCCCAGGCAGATATTATTTCAGCAGAACCGATATATGCGATCTTCTGGAGATGTCGGCGATATTTGAAATGTATGAAATCGACACCATATGCCATTTTGCCGCAGAATCGCATGTCGACAGGTCAATCGTAAAGCCGGGGGAGTTTATCCGTGCGAACATTGTCGGCACATTCCGCCTTCTTGAACTTGCAAGGCTGCACAGCAATAAACTTGCCCTTTTTCACCATGTGAGCACAGACGAGGTTTTCGGTTCACTCGGTAAAACCGGATACTTTACCGAAAACACGCCATATAATCCAAGCAGTCCTTATTCAGCTTCAAAAGCCGCTGCGGATCACCTTGTGAGATCGTATGCAATTACCTACGGCATTCCTGTGACAATCTCGAACTGTTCAAATAACTACGGACCCTGCCAGTTTCCCGAAAAACTGATCCCCCTCATGATTTTAAACGCCATTGAAAACAAATCTCTCCCGGTATACGGCGAAGGCGTCAATGTCCGCGACTGGCTCTATGTGAAAGATCACTGCAAGGCAATATGGGCGATAATGAAGAAGGGCCGCCGCGGTGATACATATAATATCGGAGGCGGGTGCGAAAAAACGAATATCGACGTGGTCCGAATCATTTGCGACCTTGTCGACAAAATAATCCCCGGGTCAAACGGAAACCCGCGGAAAAACCTGATAACTTTTGTTAAAGACAGGCCCGGCCATGACCTGAGATACGCAATGGATTTTACAAAGCTGAAAATGGAACTGGGATGGACCCCTTCTGAAACGTTTGAAACCGGAATCAAAGAGACCATATACTGGTATATTGAAAACAGGGAATGGGTGAAACGGGTA